>DAHXNJ010000032.1 GCA_027365445.1 Candidatus Saccharimonadota bacterium
ATAAACTTAACAATAGGCCACGCAAAAGGTACAATTACCGCACGCCAGTTGAACAGAGGGCTTACTTAAAAAGTTCAGCTAAAGTTGCACTTCGGGTTTAAATCCGGGGACCGACAAGAAGCTTAGGACCCTAGAGTTAATGTGCCTAAAAGAAGGAATTGAAGCACGATAATTACAAACAATCGAAGCACAACCCAAAATTCTTGCTAGAGAGTTTATTATTAGGACCATATTCTTGAAGTTTAATAAAATTATTACTAAGTTGATTGAGGAATTATAAATCTTAGCATATTACTAGTATTGTAGAGTCTATATATATGATTCTATTAGTTGCCTAGCTTGAGCTTAATTCATTGTTAAGTCTTTCAGTAAGAAAAAAATTGATTAAATATATTCAAGTCTCATGTACTATAGGCATAATTAATAGTATTATAAGTTAAATATGAAGTTAAGCTTTGGATTGCTTAAAAAAAATAAAAAATTAACATACCTTGTGATCGCTTTATTGGGTTTAATTGTATTATTCTTTATTTTTAGTGGTGGAGGATCTGTGTCTAAAACAAAAAGCTCATCTTCTCATACAGTAAACAGCAAATCATCTGACAGTAAGAATCTGAGTCAGCAAGTATCTCTTAAGTCATTGCCTTCTAATATTAGTTGTTCTACTCAAGCAACACAGGTGCCGCTAGAGAATGGGTATTTAGTTACTGATTTAAACTGTAGGCCTAATAATGATTCTTCGGCCAATCCAGTATTAACATGCAATGGTACAATTTTTCATTTCCAAGTTAGCATTGATTGCTATCAGCCGGGAAATAATCCTTATTCTAAAAATCAGCTGGTATGTAATGGTAATATGACTTCATTTGTCTCTAATTCAGGCTTACCGTTGAGTTATAATTGCACACTTAATAGCTTAACTAGTAGAACTATTTATACATGTAGCGGTGCGTTAAATGGCTATAGCCCCAATTTAGTAAGCTTGCCAATGAGTGTCAGCTGCGGTCCATAGGTAAATTTTAGAAAATTTGTGTTGTTATTGTTGCTATGGTTGTAAGCTTAAACTCAGTGTAGATAAATATATTAGCTTATATGAATACAATAATGCTTGGAGCTCGCAATGCTTTCCGTAATACTACCAGAGCAATTTCAATAGTGATTATTTTAGGATTAGTTATCGCCTTAAGCATGATAATGCTCGTGTCTTATCAAGCAGTAAATACCAAGATTAAAGATGTGATGTCTTCGATTGGTAATACTGTAACTATTAAACCGGCTGGTTTTAGTAGTTTTAGTCAAGTCAATAATGCATTATCAACGACTCAGTTAAGTCAGGTTAAGAGACTTAAAAATGTAGTTGGCGTTAATGAATATTTAACTGATCGTTTAAAGAATACATCATCACAATCACAGCTTGGATTCGGAAGGACGAATAAAAATGCTGGTAATACTAATTTACAGTCTCCCATTACGATTAACTTAAATAAAATTGCTAATAAGCATAGAAGGTTCTTTATAGCAGGAGGAGGAAGTTTACCCACTAGTTTTAGTTTCCCTATTAGCATTATTGGCACAACTAATACTTCTCAAATTAGTGGGGCAAATATAAAAATTGTTTCTGGTAGCGACATTAATACTAATCTAAGCAATAATCAAGTATTAGTTAGTTCTCAAATGGCAAGTAAAAATAATTTACACATAGGATCAACCTTTACTGCATATACATCAACGCTAAAAGTAGCTGGGATATTTAGTGCAGCAACTAGAACGGCTCAGAATACTATATTGGTTTCTTTGCCTACAGAACAAAGTATAAGTAATCAAAGTGGAGTTGTTACTTCGGCTACTGCCTATGTTGATTCACTCTCAAACTTATCGTCAACTACTAGTGCTATTGAAAAAGAACTAGGATCTAGTGCCGATGTTACTAGCTCTGTAACGCAAGCAAATAATACTGTTAAACCGCTTAACGAAGTTCTATCGATTGCCTCCTATAGCTTAATAGGATCAGTGATAGCTGGAGCGGTTATCATTTTATTAGTTATGGTCATGATTGTAAGAGAAAGGCGCCGAGAAATAGGTATCTTAAAAGCTATAGGAGCATCTAATTTACGAATTATATTTCAGTTTATGTCTGAGGCGTTTACTTTTACAATCTTAGGTGCAGTAGTTGGTCTTATTATCGCAGTAATAGGAGCGACGCCAGTCACTAAAGCATTAGTATCAAATACAAGTTCGTCAAATGTATCACGAAGTAATTTTCAGAGACCTACTCCTGGAGGAGGATTTAGAGGTGGTTTTGCTAGACAAAATAGTGCTTTTGGTAGCATTAGTGCGAATATTCACAATATTCATGCCAGTGTTAGTTGGAGTTTACTAATTTATGGTCTACTGGCTGCATTAATAATAGCAATAATAGGTAGTGCCTTGGCTGGATGGATAGCAGCAAAGATAAGCCCTTCAGAGGCTATGAAGTCAGAATAAGAAAGGTCTTTTAATGTTAAAAGTAACTAACCTAACCAAAGAATATAATAGCGGTGACAACAAAGTAATTGCTGTAAAAGGCGTCAATCTTGATATAGCAGAAGGAAAATTTGTTTCTATAATTGGAAAAAGTGGAAGCGGTAAGACTACCCTACTTTCTTTACTAGGTTCATTAGACAAAGCAACATCCGGTCATATAGAGATCGACGGAAAAGACATCAGTTCCCTGAAGAATAATGAACTAGTTCAGTATAGAAGAAACAAGATAGGCTTTGTATTTCAAAGTTATAATCTTATTTCAAATTTAACTGCAGTTGAGAATGTTATGCTGCCAATGCTTTTCAATCACGCTAGTGTAGATAAGAGAAAAAATAGAGCCTTAGAATTATTGGAGCAAGTTGGAATTAGCAAAGAAAAGCAAAATAGAAAACCGTCAAAATTAAGTGGCGGTGAACAGCAAAGAGTTGCTATTGCAAGAGCGTTAGTTAATAGTCCTAAAATAATTTTAGCTGATGAACCTACTGGTAACCTCGATTCAGATACGGGTGAAATGATTTTTAATCTGCTACATGATTTGGCTAAGAAAAATAAAACTACCATAGTTGTAGTTACGCACGACTTATCAATAGCTGGAAAAACTGATATGGCCTTTAAAATGTCAGATGGAAGCTTGGCTTAGCTAAGATAAACTAAAATTTTGATTCCTTTATATTTATCCAAGATATTGTTAATTTAGTAAGTTATGTTGCTAGTTCTATTGTTTTTCGATACAGTAAGGTATCTAGATAGTTTATTTTAGTAACTTTAATTATTATGTCTTCAATTGAAACTAAACCGACAAATTATATTATTCCAATAAATATGAACGGCTTAAAAGGCCGAATGTTAAAGTATCCTTCTAAAAAGAAAAACAAACAAGAAATATTATTTATCTATGGACATCACTCAAGCCTAGAAAGATGTTGGGGAATTATACAAGTCCTTCATGATTATGGAAGCGTAACTATGCCTGATATACCAGGTTTTGGTGGAATGGATAGCTTCTATAAGATTGGTAAAAAACCTACTATTGATAACTTTGCAGCATATTTAGCGTCATTTATAAAAATGCAATATAAAAAAAGAAAAATTGTTATTGTTGGCATGAGTTATGGTTTTATAGTAGTTACCCGAATGTTGCAACGCTATCCTCATATGGCAAAAGATGTAAAATTATTAATTTCTCTAGGAGGTTTTGCAGATCATGATGACTTTAGCTTTTCAAAACCTCGTTATTATACCTATTTATTAAGTACTGGATTTTTCTCACATAAAATACCGGCTTTTGTTTTTAAGCACATATTTATTCATGGGCCGGTTATTAGTGCTGCATATTCAAAAACTCATAATGCTAAAAACAAATTTTCTGGTATTGGATCAGATTATGAGGCAAGGCGATTGATGGAAGTCGAGATAGGTCTTTGGAAGTCTAATGACTTTCAGACCTATGCTTTTACGGCTAATGAGTTCTTTAAGTTTTCTAATTGCGATAAACAAATAGATATTGGAGTGTGCCATGTGGCTGCTGAGAATGATCATTTCTTTGATAATAATAACGTAGAACAACATATGAAAGTAATATTTAATGATGTGCAAACATTCGTTATTAAGACGACTAATCATTCACCCAGTATTATAGCCGATAAAAAAGCTGCTTCTGCATTAGTTCCGACACATTTAAAAAAAATTCTCAGAGATTTATAGTTAATTAAAACCAGTATGAGCAAAATAAATAATAGTAAACTTAAAATAGGATTAGTTTTAGATGATACACTGGACAATACTAATGGAGTTCAGCAATATGTTTTATCGGTGGGTGATTATTTAATTAGCAAAGGTCATGAAGTTCATTATTTAGTTGGACAAAGTAATCGAATGGATATTGTTAACGTCCATAGCCTAAGTCGCAATATAAAAGTTAATTTTAATGGTAATAAGTTATCAATTCCCTTGCCTGCAAATAGTAAAAAGATAACTAGTTTAATTAAAGAATTAAATTTAGATGTGGTGCACGTACAAATGCCTTATAGTCCCTTTATGTCTGGTAAGGTTATTGATAGCATTAATTCTTCAACTGCGCTTATAGGTACGTTCCATATATTGCCATTTTCTAAGAGTGCATCATTAGGCACCGTGCTACTAGGAGCTATATCAAAAAGTACTTCTAGAAGATTTGATAAAATCCTTGCTGTAAGCGAGCCGGCTAAAGAATTAGCATCAAATATGTATAAAGCTAAGGTAGACATTCTGGGTAACTCATTTGATTTTAATTTTTATAATAAGCATAGAGTTAAGAAAAGTAGCAAAAGACTAGAATTGTTATTTTTAGGTAGATTAGTAAAGCGAAAAGGATGCCAGGATTTACTTCATGCGTTATCAATCATTGAGCGCAGTGTTAGTGATTTGCCAGAATACTATCTTAGTATAGTTGGTGATGGTCCGCTAATGGGAGAGTTAAAAGATTATGTGTTAAATAATAATTTAGAAAATAAAGTAGTTTTTAAAGGCTATGTTAGTGAAGAAGTAAAAGCTGATATCTATGCTAATTCAGATATTGCTATTTTTCCAAGTAAAGGTGGAGAAAGCTTTGGAATAGTATTAATTGAAGCAATGGCCAACGGACATACAGCTGTCATTGCCGCGGATAATCAAGGCTACAAAAACTTGTTAAAGGGAAATCCTGATGCATTATTCACTGCTAGTGATGAAGTGGCTTTAGCAAGAAAACTAAAGGAAGTTATGCTAGACCCTATTTTACGAAATAACTTAGCATTAAGGGGTTTAAAGCTAGCTTCTTCTTATGATAAGAGCATAATCGGCAGTAAACTAATGGACAATTACAGACAGGCATTGCTTAAAAGAAGACCTTAGGTAATAATTAGCCTATGCTTAGGTTTAATAAGAACTCAAAAAATGAAATACCAGTCGTAGACGTAACAGTTACGACTAGGACATTAATTAGAATAGTCTTAGTAGTTATCATTACTCTAGCTCTTATATCGTTCGTTATTAAAGTATCTAATGCTATATTGCTTATTTTTATTGCATTTTTTTTGACTTTGGCACTGAATTCACCTGTAGCTAAATTGTCTAAAATATTACCCGGTAAAAGACGAGGTAGTCGATCGATTGCCACAACGGCATCTTTCTTAATAGTAGTTATTTTATTAGCGGCGTTTGCTTCGTATATTATTCCGCCCCTAATCGTTCAAACTGAGAGATTTATTAGTGCCGCTCCTAATCTTATTAATAACAGCAATAGTCAGCATAGTGCTTTGGGGCATTTTATTAGAATCCATCATTTACAGAACTTTGTTCGTAGTTTGGCAACACAAATAACTCATCGATTTAGTGGTTATGGCAATAAGGCATTCTCTAGTTTATCTAGTATTGCCAATAGTGTTTTTTCAATTCTAGCTGTATTAGTTTTAACCTTTATGATGCTTATAGAAGGTCCCAGGTGGGTATATGTAATTAGAGATTTATTGGTTCCTGAAAGCATCTCTAAACAAGTAGATAAAGTAACCTTTGATATGTACGATGTAATAAAGGGGTATGTTAACGGCCAGGTTTTATTAGCGGTAATTGCAGCTGTTGTTATTGCTCCTGCTCTTTTCTTGCTGCATGTTAGATATCCTTTTGCGTTGATTGTTATAGTATTCCTAGCTGGACTTATACCTATGATTGGTCATACCATAGGAGCGATCATTATAAGCGTTGTAGCACTTTTCCATTCATTGACGGCGGCAATAATTTTGTTGCTATATTATCTCTTATATATGCTTATTGAAAATTACTTTTTACAGCCTAGAATTCAAGCTAATACAACTAATATGTCTCCTTTATTGGTATTCTCTTCGGTTATTATTGGAGTTAATTTTGGTGGTCTACTTGGAGGTTTGGTGGCTATTCCGGTTGCTGCCTGTATTAAAGTTTTAGTTTTAGAATACTTAACTCAAAAGAAAAAATTACCGAAAAACCTCGATAGTATACCAAGTGATAATATGGAATAGTAAGATTATATTTTTAAGTATTTCCAAATAGGACCATATTCTGAATCATCGATTGCTATATTTTGAGATAGAAGCTGATCTCTTAATTGATCTGATAAATGCCAATCTTTATTTAATCTAGCATTCTCTCTTTTTTTTATGATAGATTTTAATTCGTTAGATATGTCTTTTATTTGAGCAAGATCAATTCCTAAACATTCATTAATACTATTAATTGCTTTTAATAAAGTATTGTTAGTTGGCGGATTATTTTCGCATTCATCAATAAATAGCTCTAAATTGCTTAATGCTTGAGGTGTGTTTAAGTCATTCTGGAGAGGAGTAATTAAGTCGAGTGTTTGATTATTGTTGCCATGAGTTTTTGGTTGATACCTCCTTACGGCAAAGTTAATGTATCTTAGTAGCCTATTGTTTGCTGCATATAATGCATCCCAACTAAACTTACTTTGACTTCTATAGTGAGATTCTAATATAAGTAGTCTTAATGCCATGAGATTTATGCCTTTATTTTCAATCTCTTCTAGTGTTATGCCATTACCTAGACTTTTAGATATTTTTTGATCATTAATTAGTATGTGATTGGTGTGCATCCATATATTTGCCAATGGCTTGCCTGATAAGGCGGTAGATTGGGCGATCTCATTAGTGTGATGTATTGGTATATGATCGATTCCTCCTGAATGAATATCTATCGTTTCGCCAAGATATTTAAGGCACATCGCGGAGCATTCTATATGCCAACCTGGAAATCCTTTCCCCCATGGACTATCCCATTCCATATCTCGATTTGATGATTTTGGTGAAAATTTCCATAATGCAAAATCGGCAAAGTTCTTTTTATCTGTATTAAGTTCTATTCTTGAATTTGCTTGTTGTTCATCCAAATCTAATCTTGCAAAATCTTTGTAGGATTTAAAAAGTGAGGTATTAAAATAAATACCGTCATTTATTTTATAAGTGTAACCTTTAGCTTCAAGTTCTTTTATTAAGTTTATCTGATCGATTATGTGATCTGTTGCTTTGGGCAACATTGTTGGTTGAATAAAATTAAGTTTGTCTAGGGATTGTACAAAATATTCAGTGTAAAATTTAGCTATGTCCCACGCATTCTTATTTTCTTTTTTAGCTTTATTGACTAGTTTATCCTCACCTTCATCGGCATCTGAGGTTAAATGCCCGACATCAGTTATGTTCATTACCCATTTTACTTTATATTGAGAAGCCATTAGAGTTCGTACCAGTATGTCGTATCGAATAAAAGTAAACCAATTACCAATATGGGGATAGTCATAAACAGTCGGACCGCAAGTATAGATTGTTATAACGGGTGGATTGATAGGTTTTATATCATCTATATTTCTGGTAAGAGTATTATATAGTTTCATCTAATAATTCTCGTGCTTTAATCAGTATATCTTTTAATAATGTATCTTTATCTGGTGCTTTTATTAGTTTAAAGCCGCTAGCATGATTATGGCCACCGCCACCAAAATGCTCAGCTAATTTATCTGCAATCGGTGCATCTAGACTAGTTCTAATTTTACCGGTAATTTTATTCTCTGGATAAAGTTTTAAGATTAGAGCAATTTTTGTGTTAGTTGTTAGTCGCATATCTTCTAAGGCTAAGATGGCTGGATTGTATTCTGGACTATATTTTTCTATTTCAGGCCAAGTGATAGTAAGAATGGCTATCTTGTTATTTTCATAATATTCGATTCTCTCTAGTAGCTTTCCTTTAAAATGGACTATTTCGGGAGACTTACGATTTGATTCGCGTCGTCTATTTTCTAATTCAGCTAGAGATATATCTGGTTCAATTAAATCTGCTATTGTTCTAACGGTTTTGGCTGTAGTGCTACGGGTTGTGAGTCCTAGGCTATCTGATAATATTGCCGTAACCAGTGCTTCACGACCACTTTTTGGTATTTTCCAGTTATTTTCTGATGCTATTGTAGTTATTATTTCAGCTGTTGCTGCACTTGTTTCGTCATTAAGTCTAATGTTTGCAGAGTTAATTGTGGCATCGGTTTGGTGGTGATCTATGATTATGTGTGGTTTTGCTGTTATTCTTTGCCATAGCCCATTTTTAATGTATGTCTCAATTAATGAGGTGGATGAATTATCGACAATAATTGATAAATCAAAGTTATTGGGCAATTCATGCTCGATTCTATCCCAGCCAGGAATGTAATTTAGGTATGTGGGGATGTTGACCCCACTTATCATATACGTCTCTTTATTTAAGCTAGTTAGTATTTGTTCAAGACCAATAGCGCTTCCTAAACTATCGCCGTCTGGATTATCTGGTTGAATAATCAATATTTTATTAGCTTGATTGATTAGTTCTTTTATTTCTGATGATTCTATATACATGGCTTGTGGTATTGATTATAAAGTATTATTGGAAAGCGATTGACGATGCTCTATTGCGCGTCCTAGCGTTATTTGATCGGCGTATTCTAAATCTACACCAATTGGTAGTCCTTGTGCTAGACGGCTTATCTTTATTTGGTAATTAGCTAATTGTTGTTGAATGTATAAAGCGGTTGATTCGCCTTCTACGCTAGCATTGGTTGCAAGAATAATTTCTTTAACCTTGTCTTCGTCAATGCGATTGACTAGTTCTTTTATGTGTAGCTGTTCTGGATTAATACCATCAATTGGAGATATTAATCCTCCAAGAACATGGTAAGTCCCAAAAAACTGACCAGTTTTTTCCATCGCTATAATATCAAAAGGTTCGGCTACTACAGCTATGAGTGTTTTGTCTCGTTTAGGGTTGCTGTAAAGTTCGGATATCTCAACACCGTTAGCAACTAATGCAAATGTTTTTTTGCAATAACCAATTCCTCCGGGTAACGCTTGTAGGGCCGAAGCTAGTTTATTTCCGTTGTCTGCTGTATCGTGCTTTATGAACCAATAGGCGTATCGTTCAGCAGTTCGTGGACCAACTCCTGGAAGTGCGTTAAATGCCTCGATTAGATCATTAAGTGCGGGTGGTAATATATTCATTTAACAATCTAGGTCTTTAGAGTCCTAGGCTACTTAAAGCCCCCATCATTGGTCTCATTTTTTCTGCTGCTACTTTTTGACTCTCTTGAATAGCTTCCTTAACTGCGTCTTCAATCCATCTTTCTAGTTGAGTAATATCTTCTAAATCAACCGAATCTGGATCAATGTGGATCTTTTTAATTTTTTGCTCACCAGTTATCTCGATCCAAACTGCACCATCACCCTTCTCGACCCTTATAACTTCATTCTTAAGTTCTTTTTGAATTTTCTTTGCTTGCATGGCCATTTTTGCTTGGTCAAATTTACTCATCTTCTCTCCTTGATGTTATGTCTATAGTTTATCTATACAGTATAACAAAAACTAGCTTTTTAAACTCTTATCATATTGATTAAGGATTTGAGGATCCCTGCCCCATGCAATAAAGTAGCTATGAGCACTATAGAAGCCAGTATAGATAATTACTACACTCATTAAGACTAGACCGCTAATACGAGCTATTTTATTAAACGGGAATACTCCGTACCATTCTTTAAGAAGATAGGCTAATCCGGTTCCGGCCACGATAGTCAGTAATGGTAGAAAACTATAATCGTTTATTACGCCGAAACCAGTTAAAAACCAGCTTGCGGCAATTATGATAAGTAAGTTACGCCAACGGTAGTTATTTAAATGTTTAAAGTAGTAATAAAAACCAACAATAATTATAAAACTCTCTGCTATAGGTATTATCGGTAAATGTCCTAAAGTTATGACCCCTTGGCTATTAAAGGAATGGATAAATAAGCTTAAGGGTGTGTAGGCTAAATTAAGACCAAAAGTTTTTAGAGCCGCAAATTTCCCATGTAGGTTATAGCCTAGATAGTATAATAATCGACTGAGTGAATAATATCTCACTAAACTATAGATAAGTGGTGTGATGATAGTAAGTCCTAATAAAACTAATAAGGCCTTAGTTAATAGTTTAGTATCGCTAAGCGCTTCTTTTAAGTTTTTAAAAGAAATAATAGCCGTAGTGATAATCAACCAGATAGCTCCTGGGATATATAATAATCCTGCAAAAGTAATAATAGTTATTATCAGACTAGTAAAGTTAGGTCTTTTGTTTAGTAATAGGATTAGACAGACTAAGGCAATTAATAATAGTAATTGTGAAGCTATAGGAGATGCTTGTCTAGATATAACTAAAAAACCAAAATTTGTGATATATAAGATGCTAGCCAATACACTTATTTTCTGTCCGTGATATTGATTTAAGGCATAATAAACAAGTAATGCCGATATGAAGCCACACAATAACGATGCCAGCCTGAGTCCTAATAAAGTATGATTTAAGGCATAGGTTGCATGGAGTAAGCTGTAGTAGGGGCCATAGATATGGCCAATGCTCTTCCACCACGGTCCATTAGTTATAAGCTTATTTCTAGTTATTAATTCTGCGCTGTTTATCTTATTTAAAGTTAATGATTTAATCTGCCAGACTAATAAAAATATAGCAGCTATTGCTAAGGCTGAAACTTTAAATAATTGAGAACTTAAGCCAAGTATCTTAAAATTAAAGGGTTTTAGTCTTTTTTTATTCCGTTGAGGTTTAGGCATTGCATTAAAAAGGATCGCTATGTTTTGTATCTAAAGATCTAAAACGCTGCTTTTCGTTATCAAAGTATAGCTCAACGCCTCCTATTGGACCGTTACGATGCTTTTTAATAAGTAGATCGGTTATTTTCTTACGGTCAGTTTCCGGGTTATATACTTCTTCTCTATAAATAAAAGCTACAATATCGGCGTCTTGCTCAATCGAACCTGATTCTCTTAAGTCAGATAAGTTAGGTATTTGTGGACTACGGTTTTCTACTGAACGGTTTAACTGAGAAGCGGCTATTAGAGGTACATTGAGTTCCCTAGCGACTCCTTTTAGTCCTCTAGAAATTTCAGATATTTCCTGAACTCTATTATTTTCACCACCATATCGATTACCGCCACTCATTAACTGAAGATAATCAATTACTATTAATCCAAGCGGATGTTTGTGAGCTTCTCTTCTTGCTTT
Organism: Candidatus Saccharimonadota bacterium; assembly: GCA_027365445.1. Lineage (GTDB taxonomy): Bacteria > Patescibacteriota > Saccharimonadia > Saccharimonadales > UBA4665 > JAJZWH01. The sequence continues at coordinate 11,597 of DAHXNJ010000032.1, forward strand.
AGTCCTTAGGTCGCTGACGGTAATTGCCGGAGTATCGTCAATATAAATGGGTGCTTCGCTTAAGGTTCCCATTGCTTCACCGATTTTTTCAAAGTCAGTGTCGGTTAAATTACCCGTTCTAAGGGCCCATGCATCTACGCCCGATTCAATGCTTAACAGTCGATCTACTAGCTGTTCTTTGCTCATTTCTAGACTAAAAAATAACACTGGTTCTTTTGACTGAACTGCCACGTTATGAGCAAAATTGAGCATCATAGCTGTTTTACCCATTGATGGTCTGGCGGCTAGAATAAATAAATCAGATCGCTGAAAGCCGGCTAACATATTATCTAAATCCTTATATCCAGTCGGTATACCTCTTATTTTCTTTTTGTCTTTATGAAGTTCATCTAATCTTTCAAAACTTTCGGCAAGAATTGTTTCAATACTTATGACTGATTGTTTAACATGCTGTTCACTTACATTAAAAAGATTACGTTCAGCTTCTTCTATTAATTCATGTAGGGCTTTTGTTTCATCAAAGCCTAAAGAAACCATTTGCTGAGATACGTTTATAAGTCTCCTTCTTAAGGCTTTTTGAGAGACAATTTCGGCATATTGTTCGACGTGTGCGGCAGTTGGTACAAAATTGGTTAATTCAGCTAAGTAGGATGGTCCGCCAACGCTATCTAATTCGCCGTTTGCTTTAAGATGATTGGATAGTGTTAATACATCTATGGCTGAATGGTGTTCATATAAACTGAGTAGTCCTTGATAGATTATTTCATGTTTTTTATCAAAAAAGTCGGTCGGTCTTAGGGAATCGGCGATCTTTACAATTGCATCGGTATCGATAAGTATAGAACCTAAGAGTGAGGCCTCGGCGTCAATGTTTTGGGGCGGTTGTTTAATGGCGGTTGCTAAATTTGTCATTGTTTCTCTTTAAACTCTCTACTTTAGATACCCATTATATTATTTATAGCTAGCTTAACCTAACAGTTATAAACAAGTTATCCCCTGTATTTTTTTACTGACCATTTTCAAGTCCAAAAATTGAACTAATTACGTTCATTCCAGATTCAGTTTCTGGTATCTTAGTTATTGGTTTTTTTAGTAGCGTTTGGTCTACGCTGCACTCTAGATTCATTTTATGTCCACTGACTTGTTTAGCTGCTTCTAAAATGATGGTTCTGTTTTTTGGCTCATTAACTCTCTTTTGATGAAATGAAAAGGCAAATTTTAATTCTATATCTGGATCCTTTATTTCTACTTGAGCCATTCTAACTATTCCATAAAGAGTATTATATTTTGACTTTAATAGATTTAAGACTTTGTTCCAATCGAATTGTTCTGAAGTTGAAGTACTAAGTTCAGGTTTAGTTTCTTTATTGATTATTATATTTTCACTACTCTTGTCCTTTATTTCAGTTTTTTCTTTATTGATTGGTTCTATGTCAGATATATGTCTTTCTGTTGGTTGGCTTTGTTTAACTGTTTCGTCCGTAGTCGGTATCTTGACTTCTGGTTTTTTGATAATTACTTCTGGTTGAGAGGCATAAGTAAGGGCATTTAATAACTGAATCTCTAAATATTTTTGTGGGTTTCTGGAAACAGGAACCTCGATTAATCCTGCTAATAAATCAAGTATGTTTTTGATTGGCAGTGTTGGTTTATTGTTAATAATTTGATCTCTAAAACGTGCCGCTAATTCGGATGCTATTAAAGGAGCAATATAGCCTTGATTAAATAATAAGTTAAGGTTAACGATAAGTTGAGTCGTATGACTTTTAGACATAGCTTCAATGATGTCGTCGATAATATTTTTTGGCGGTAATCCTAAAAGTACACTTATCGAAGCTAGGTCGATCGGTTGGATATAGTTTGCTGCTTGGTCGAGTAGACTGATACTATCTCTAACACTTCCTTCGCCTAATTGGGCTATTAGTTCTAGTGATTCCTGATCAATCTTAATTGATTCCAGTTTGGCAATTTGTCGTAAGTGATCTACGAGAGTTTTAGAGTCGACAGGCTTAAATTGAAATCTTTGAGCTCGGCTAATTATTGTTAATGGTAATTTATGAGATTCGGTAGTGGCTAAAATGAATACTACATGTTTTGGGGGTTCCTCTAGTGTTTTTAATAAGCCGTTAAAAGCGCTCTTACTTAGCATATGAACTTCATCAATAATGTATACCTTATATTTAGAGCTAGTAGGTGCGATGTATGCTTTCTCGATTAAGTCACGCATGTCTTCAATCCCAGTATTTGAAGCGGCATCCATCTCGATTATATCTATAGGCTGAGTATTATCAGTATAGGGTAGATCATTAATTGAATGAGCTAATATTCTAGCAACTGAAGTTTTGCCAACTCCTCTTGGACCTGTAAAGATGTAGGCATGACTAATTCGATCTGTTTCAATAGCCTTAGCTAAGGTTTTGGTTATATGTTCTTGGCCTATAATTTCGCTAAGATTCTTAGACCTGTATTTACGGTATAGAGCTTGCCCCATGGTTAACTCTATTATATCTTAACTAGGCTTTAAAAGTAGTAGTCAATTTTTTTTATAAAGCTGCTTCTAATGCTGCCCATTCGGCATTTGCATCATCTTCAGGTACGTTAACACTGACTTGATCACCGGGTTTTGCTTTAAAATAAGTTACACTGGCAAGTAAAACCCTAAAGTTTTTACCATTTGCGCTAACAAAATAATGTCCACCTTCTAGATTAAGCGTGCCAACTATTTGCTTTCTTGGTATTGGACCTATTTGTTTATATAAGAAAGCACCATCGTCGGCGATTGTTAACTTTAAGATATCTCCTTGGACTAATTTAGATTTTGATGCGTAATTTGCAGGAACAGGGTATGTTTTACTATCGCTACCGACCATATTTTGTCCGTCAAATACTCCTTCTATAACTTTACCTAGAGTATCTTCTGTAGCGACAGGGGTTATTCTTTCATCATCACCAATTAGGCTTATTAATAGCTCATTTGCAGCAGCCAAATTTGTCTCTGCCTCTCTAATTAGCGATCTTAATCTTTTTACTTGTTTATCGGGTATTTCTGACATTTGTTTAGTTTTCTTATTTACTCCGCCTCTTTTTTCCTCGGTATTTTTTCAGTTACAGTTATAATTAAATTATCATTATTGCTAAATAAAGTCAAAAAATACTGTGGATAAGTAGTAGTTATTTAATGATTGTTTCATAAAAATGCCGCCATGATTACCCATAACGGCATTTTTATTAAAAACCGATCTTTTCTTAAGCAAGTTCTACTGTAGCGCCTGCTTCTTCAAGCTTCTTCTTTGCCGCTTCAGCGTCTTCAGTTTTAGCTTTTTCTAAAATAGTCTTAGGAGCACCATCGACTAAAGCCTTTGCTTCACCTAGTCCTAGATTGGTTATGTCTTTTACTGCTTTAATAACAGCTACTTTTTGACTACCTGCATCTTTTAGAACTACGTCATATTCACTTTTTGCAGCTTGTTCTGGAGCAGCATCTGCACCGCCAGCGGCTGGAGCCATCATTACTCCTGCAGCTGCTGCAGGTTCAATGCCGTATTTATCTTTTAATAGATCTTTTAACTCGTTAACCTGTAAAACGGTTAAACCCACAAGTTCTTCTGCTAATTTTTCAATGTTTGCCATTATTTTCTCCTTAAATTAATTTATGCTAATTTAGCTTCAAGTCCAGATAGTATACTCGGTAATTGAGAGTTAACTCCTGAGATGACCGAGCTTATAGGTGATCCTAGTAGTGATACTACGTTACTGATCAATACTTCTTTACTTGGTAGTGAAGCTAGTGTTTGAACTTCATTCGAGTCTAACCAATTGCCCTCTTCGCTTATTGCTCCAATAAAACTTAATGTAGGGTTGGTCTTTGCAAAGTCAGCCAAATTTTGGGCAGGTGCTACTTCATCTTCTGGATTGAATGCATAAACCAGCATACCTTCTAATTGTCCGACTTCTGAATCCTTAAGTTTTTCTACCTTTTTGAGGGCTTGTAGTACAAGACGGTTTTTAATAACTTTGACTGTAGTCTTGTTTTCATAAGATACTCGTCGTAATCGTTGCATGTCTTTTACTGCCGTACCCTGATAGCTGGCGATAACAGTCATTTTAGAATTACTTAGTAATTCAACAACTTCGCCTACGACTTTTTCTTTTTTCTCTTTAGTTAAAGCCATAAATATTCCTTTATCTGCTTATATTTTTTTGCCATATTTAGGGAATCGACCTTTGCGCCCTATGGCTGTTTTGGTTGCCGTTAATAAAAAAAAGGACCTTGGTTTAATCCAAAGACCTGACATTTATGAGATATAACCTTTAGTACTTAAATACTAATTGGTTCCTCGGCGACATTATCAAAGGATATTATCCTCGTCGCTGTCTTTGGCAACTTAAACAAGATTATAGCAATATATGATATTTATTGCAAAAGTTATAGCATCTTGACGTGCTATTAGTAAGATAGTATGATAATCAACGGTTTACAAAAATGAGTATAGTTTTAGGAGAAGATTTCAGAGTTTCAGAATGTACGCCTGAAGAAGGTTATATATACAATTTGTTCAATCTTTACTACAAAGACTATATGAAGTCCTATAGGCATAAAGAGCAACCCCAAAATCCGAAAGATGAGCAACAACTTACTTGGGATGTCAGTTACGTCAAGTTATTAAAAGAAAACAATGAAATGTTAAAAGCGGCTGATTTTATGGCGGCAAGAATATTACATGACAATATTGAGGAAA
>DAHXNJ010000038.1 GCA_027365445.1 Candidatus Saccharimonadota bacterium
ACCTATTTAAGGACTTACTAGAATATGAAACACTTAAAAAAGCACCCTTGTTAACCAAACTTCTACAGGCACTGGCACTGCAGGTCGGCCACGAAGTTAGCCTAAGTGAGTTATCTAATCTCTTAGAAGTAGATATTAAAATCATAGAAAGATACATTTTTTTTGCTTGAACAGACATTTGTTATCTACCGTTTACCTGCTTTAAAGAGAAATCCTCATAATGAGGTAGGTAAATTACGCAAGATATATTTTACAGACCTCAGTTTGCGTAACGCTCTTATCAGGAATTTCAATGAACGTAGCTTACGAAATGATATCGGAGCATTATGGGAGAACTTCTGTATTAATGAACGGGTCAAGATAAATGATTATGCAGAATATCGACCAAATTACTACTTTTGGCGAAGCTATAGTCAAAAAAAGATTGATTTAGTAGAAAAGTTTGGTGGTAAAATGCACACCTTTGAATTTAAATGGAAAGACAAGCATTCAAAATTACCACGAGAGTTTAGTGAACTTTATCCAAAAAATAATTTTACAGAAGTTAACTCTATTAATTTTGTTGACGCATTATATGCGCGAGAAATGCAGCTGTGAGCATCTCATGCGGCATCGTCAGGTCGCAACCATACCTTACGAGATATACTACTACCTTCCCGAGCTCGATGATAAACGTACTAAGGGTTACTGCCCAGATTACATAAAAATGCTTAAGGCGGACGTCATCAAGTAACAAGTTGAACTTGCTGGGGCATTTTCTTAGATAAAGGCTCATCGAACGTTCGTAAGTACCCACCTTTTTGCTCTGCAACTAATGATAAGTATATGTCTAGAAACGAGACTTGTTTTTGAGATAAGTAAAGTGCAGCAACTTCATCAAGCAATACTTTCTCACAATTTACCCTTTTATCGTCTGTTATTATTTTTAACCTATCATGCACTTGTTGCCGGCTCATTTTATAGAATGATTGAAGCACCCATACAAACTCAAGAAAAGCGGCCGTCTCAATTTGTACTCCTTGCCTAATGAGAGCCTCAACTTTCTCAGCCTGTGTTTGGTTATCACCAAGCACGTAGCGAAGCAGGCAGTTTGTGTTAAGAAAGTTTATACTTTTGGCCATAGTAGGCAGCTCTTTCTTTATCTATCCCCGCCTTTAACTCTTCCTCCCTCAAACCATATAGACCCTGCTGCTTTAAGTGAGCTGTTGATTCTTTACGAATTTGTTGCAGGCGCTCATCTATCAATTGGACCTGTACAATAGCCCGACCATTTTGCCATTCAACACTCAACTGAGCGCCTGTCTTAGCTCCCAACTTATCACGAATAGGTTTAGGCAATGTCATTTGACCATTTTTAGTAAGCGTCGTAACATAAGACATGCTAATAATTATAGCTATCCTAATAAATATGTCAAGCCTATTAATTATTGTTTACCTAATAGCTAGCTGCTATAATTTTAGGTATGTCATCCATTAGCTGCGGTACCGATATTGCGTAACACAATAACCTTTTGTGCTAAAACTGACTATGCCACCTACTTATAGGGGTGGACGGGGCTACTCCTATGAATTAGTAGCTAAAGCCAACAAAGAACTAGTTTGCTAATTATGCAACCGAATTACAGACCGGCTTCGCCAAGCAGCTCGTCAAATTTGGCCAGAACACCAGAGAGGGTTTGCTGAGCTTCTTCAGGACTCGTCAGCCCTTCATCGAGGCCTCCTTGTTGACTACCACTGATACCTTTCCCTGCCTCCCAGTGTGCGTGCTCGCCAAAAGATGACATAAATTCAGAAGGGTACATTATGCTTGAATCAACTCCGACTAATTCGCCAGCAACATCCTTTTTATAGGTTAAATAAACAGCAGCGTCAGCATTCTTATGCAGGGGCGTTTCAACAGCTACTGGACCAAACCAAAGTTGCGTAACATCGGTGCCCTCGTCTTCATGCCAAGATTCAATACGCACCGCTCCCGGATTCTCGACTAGGTCATGTACATATTCTGGCTTAGGACCACCGTATTTGTTAAATCCTTAGACTTTTCCAGTAGGTATTACCTTGGGTGCTGTTGCAAGCCATGAGTCTAGTCCGTCAATAAAATGCTTAAATTCTAGTGCAACTGTGTCCGTTTCTGGCTCACTCAATATGGGTTCACGTCGGTCAAGAAACGCTAGTTCGCTTGGGCTAGAAGATTGCTCTGATTGTTCTGGCATTTTGAATTCCTTTACTAAAGTTTTTGTTTTATATTTTAGTCTTAAACGTTATAACCATGCCACGACCATTTTTGTCAAACTTCACTACTTTTCTATGGTAGAATTAACAGATGGGAATGAAAGGTTGGTTTAGATGCTATCAATAGGCATGGTCAGGACATAACCCTACCTTTCGATATAGAATATTACTTATCTGAGCCTGATAATAAGCGTACTAGGGGCTATTCAACGAAATACGTGAAAGAGTTGCAAGAAATTATTAATTAAGATTAGTCCTAGATCAGACTTTGGCAATTAGTAGATCTGGGATTCGCTTAAAATCTGAGTCGAGTGTTATAAGTAAATAATCATGTTCCAATGCCAGTGCTGCAATCCACATATCATTGCTTCCGATAGGCTTACCTGCTTTTCTAAGTCTTGCATATATTAATCCGTATATAGTGGTTGTTTTGTAACTAAGATTGAGTATTCTAACCTGTGGCTTATCTAGAAATTGCTGTAGGTATCTTTCATTGTAGTCAGGTTTTGTGCCTGCACTAAAACCTGCCCTGAGTTCTCCAATCACCACAATAGGTATGTAAATAATACTATCTGGCTGAAAGTAATTTTTAAGTCTCTGGTCGCCTTTGAAGAACGACGAATACGCACTGGTATCAATTATGTAATTCATTTCCATAATTTTGGATCAGGCCTAGAAAGATCTTTAATGGCTTCGTCAAACTCAGGACCTAGACTGTCCTTGCCTGCACCAAATAGCCAGTCAAAGCCATTGTCTTCTGGCAATTCTGTAGTCCCAAATGTTTGCAAAGTTAGTAAATCAACCACCGTTTGATTAAAGGATTTACCTGATTGCTTGGAACGCTTTTTTAACACCATATCAACTGCTGGAGGAATATTTCTAATTGTATACTGAATATTGCTCATATATACATAGTATGTTATGTATTCACGTATGTCAATAGGAAATTCATGTTAATATTTACAAATGACATTAGAGGTTGAGTTATGTCCCTACAAATAGGCATCGTAGGTTTGCCTAACGTAGGTAAATCTACACTTTTTAACGCCTTAACTAAAAGTTCTGTTTTGGCAGCTAATTATCCTTTCGCTACAATTGATCCAAACGTAGGAATTGTACCAGTACCAGACAACCGACTTGAAAAATTAGCGGCTTTATATAATTCACAAAAAATAATTCCTGCAACTGTTACATTCGTCGATATTGCTGGATTAGTTAAAGGAGCTAGTAAAGGAGAGGGTCTAGGTAATCAATTCTTAGGTCATATAAGATCAACCTCTGCCATCATAGAAGTCGTTAGACTATTTTCAGATAGCCTGGTTACAAAAGTAAATGAAAACTCAACACCAAAAGATGACATAGATGTCGTCTTAACTGAGTTAATTCTAGCCGATCTAGAGACAGTTAATCGGCGCTTGCCAATAATGGAAAAGGAAGCTAGATCAAACCCTAAACACCAACCTAAACTTGAGGCACTTAAATTGGCGTATGAAACATTAAATAGTGGCAAGCCTGTATTGTCTCAACTAAACAATGAACAGCTTGAAGAATTATTAGATCTCCAATTATTAACCGCTAAACCAATTATCTATACATTTAATACCGACGACGAATCAACTGTTAATGAACAAACTAGGTCAGACCTAGAATCTTACGTATCACCATCAAAATGTATCTATATACCAGCAAAACTAGAAAATGAATTCTCTAATCTAGATGATGCTGACGCCAGTGAATTAAGGCTTGGTTATAATCTTAAAAACTCGGCGCTTGAAAATCTTATCTCCTCTGCCTACCAAACACTAGGTTTACAAAGTTTTTTAACTGCTGGCGAAAAAGAAGTAAGGGCTTGGACAATACCAAAAGGATCAACCGCCCCTAAGGCAGCAGGCACTATACATGGTGACTTTGAAAGAGGTTTTATAGCGGCCGAAATTGTAAACTATAATGACCTCATTGATCTAGGCTCAATAGCAGCCTGTCGTTCGGCTGGTAAAGTCAGAACCGAAGGAAAAACTTACATTATGCAACCAGACGATATAGTAGAATTCCGCTTCAATGTCTAATAACTATCTTTGGTAATAATTACTTGAAAATGGTTTATTAAAGCGTCTACTGTTTAAAAGATAGGGTAATTTTGCATAAGCTATTTTAAAAGGTGTTACTTCCACTCCTTGATAGCCTGCAGCAAAGTCGGCTTTATTCTCTTTTTTATCTTCAATACTCTCATTATGACTAATATTATCGCCTACACCGAATACTTCCATTCTACCTGCTTCAGCCATTTCTTCCATTAGTTTTTGATTAGGATCTTCATACCTTATTTCGGCTTCATGATCTACTTTCTTAATCACTGCTGTATTACTAAGCTTATTTGAGGCTTCGACCTGATGGGTTTTATTATAGAACTCATCCATTAAGCGCTGAGCAAAAAGATAATCTGCTAATTGAGGATCTGGTTTTAAAATATTTTTTTGTTTTTCGGTGTCATCTAACTGACGTTGAAGTTGTTGATGTTGAGCCATCAGATACATTTGTAGTTGTTTATTTATATCCTCTAGATGCTGCTTTTGCAATGTTGCATGCTTTGATTCGTCACGCTTAATTTCGCTCATTCGATGCTGAACATGTCCTATCAATTTTCTCAGTCTTTGTTGGTTATAACTCTTAAATTGCAGTGACTTCATTCCACAATTAACATTAATCTTTGCACCAAAAGCACGATGACTATAATCTATATCGCTAATATTATCAAATCTTAAATCATCAACGTTTAAAAATCCCATAGGCTTTTTATCTATCAGCAAAACCCTTATATCGGTAGCTACTAATAGCGCAACTCCACCTTCATAAAAGCCATTTACGCACTCATAAATTATTTCGTCTTCTAAAAGAATATGCTGTAGTTCTTTTACTTCCGCCCTATTCACCCTGCCACTACCAAACTTAATGTTTTTTAGTTGGTTTTCAACGTACTTTAGATCTACCATTGACCCCCCTAATTCCCTTTAGTGTATAAATAATAGTCTTATTAACCGAAGAACAACCGTAAGAAAGCTTACGCCAGCTAATTGATGTTTATTACAATTATTAGGCTTATGCTTGCTAAAGTGAGTATAAATGTATTAAATTAAAGTATGTTAGCCAATTTAAAGCAAATAGCTGAATTGGTGGATGTATTCAGTCGATACGGAGTCCGTAAGACCTATAGGAAGGGTGACTTTGTTATTCATCCCGGGGAGCAACCGCCCGGGATTTTTTATATCGTACAGGGTTTAGTAAAAGCATACGATATAACAAAATATGGCGAAGAAAACTTATTAATAGTTCGTAAACAAGATGAATTATTCCCACTTATATGGGCAATTACCGGGCAAGAACGAAGAGTGGCTTATCAAGCCCTAGCACCAACTGTCACATTACAAATCAGTCGACAGCATTTTGAAGAGCAAATCATCAAACATCCAGGCGCATTAGCCCCATTATTAGATATGACTATTGAAATGTATCGACTGCACAGTGAACGAATTCTTAATTTAGAATATAGAACTGTTAGAGAAAGAATTGTATCTTTCCTACTAACCATGTCTAATCGATTTGGAGCAAGAACAAACGAAGGACTATTAATAGATATACCCCTAAGACATCAAGATATTGCTAGTTCAATCAATGCAACCCGAGAAACCACTAGTCGAGAAATATCAGTCCTGATTAAAAAAGGTTACATCTCAAAAAATAAATCGTACTACACCCTCATAGATATAGTTAGTCTAAGAGCACTCATAAAGTAACAAGCTATTTCCACTGAACGACAATATTCTCAATTGTATCTATAATTTTCTTGTGATCAGGAACATCATTAATATCATAGTAATGATTAGTATCGATATAGTCATCAATTACACTAAGACAGAAAACCGCATCTGCCATAACATGTATTTTGTCAATCGCTGGAACACTAGCTAAAGGAGTAGCTACCACCATACTTTCAATTTCAATTGGCTTTAAATATTCCTGAGCCAAGTCTAATTTCATACCACTCTCTAACCCGTCCGAGACTACTATTACATGTCTATGCTTAAGCAAGCTAACAGTTACAAGTTTGCCATGACCAATAATTGAGTTTATTTCGTGAAATTTCTGTACTCTTTCCTCTTCAAGGTAGTTCCTGTATTCTCCCTGCATCTCATCTAGCTCCCCTTCTGAATAATCGCTGTTATAAGCAAACTTACCGTCAGTTGTTATTCCAGCAAAAGCTTTGGGTTCCCTTGGTAGAGTTATTTCACTCATTGGCATAAGAGTAATCGCACAATGTAGCTGAATAGCTATTTGGGCTCCTACCATTACGCCACCATCATCTAATGCCATAACAACACAGTTTTCATATCTATATTTTGGTAGCATAGCCGAGGCAAGCATCCTACCAGCTTGCATCCTAGAAGAAAAGTACATATAGGCTGAATTTTAAAGGGATTTACTTAAAAGCTCAAGCACTATTATTTACTACGCTTTAATTTATAAAATCTTTCTTTATTTCCCTTAACTCCAGGTATATGAGAATCCGCTTTAGATATAATTATAAAATCATTACTAAAATAATCTTCTAGTCTACTTAAGATCTGTCTTCTTATACGTTCATTTTTAATAACGCCTTTTTGTTTGAGATTATTATCGTTTGTTTCAAATTGGGGCTTAACCATTGCAATTATAATCGTAGATTTATTAGCCAATCGTTTTATAGACGGCATAATCTCTCTTAAAGATACAAATGATAAATCAATAAGTACTAGATCAATCTTGTCATTGCATATAAAGTCGCGAATATCTGTTTTTTCGTGTAGTTCTAGATTTGATTTTAGCTTCAATATCTCATCCATTTGTTTTGTTCCCTTTTCAACTGCAATAACTTTTTTTGCACCGTGCTTAAGAGCATAATCACTAAAACCACCAGTACTACTACCTACGTCCAGCACAACACTACCTTTAAAATTTATAACTAGCTGATCGGATATAGATTCTAGCTTATAAGCTGCACGACTAACATATTTTTCACTTTCATCTAATAAAAAACGTCTAGAATGATTTTGCACAACTTTATTATTGCCTTAGTTTTTTACACGTTCCCTGTAGCTACCACTAATCGTATCAACCGAAATAAGATCGCCCTGTTTAATAAAAGCCGGAACCTTAATTGTTATGCCCGTTTCCAATCTTGCATCTTTAGTAATAGCACTAGACGTATCGCCGCGAACAGCTTCTTCGGTATATTCTACCGTCAGTTGAACATTCTTGGGTAATTCAATATTGATTGGCTGACCATTAAAAAACTGTAATTGAACAATATCCCCTTCTTTAATAAATCCGATTAATTCACCTACCAAATCATTAGAAATTTCAAATTGCTCAAAATTTTCTTGATTCATAAAATGTAGCTTTGCTGATTCGGCATACAAAAATTGAACCTTCTCTATCGTGATATCGGCACTCTCGATTTGATCATTACCCTTAAAAGTCTTATCTAGTACTCGCCCGGAGATCAAAGACTTTATCTTTACATTAACTATCGAACCGCCCCTACCCATAACCTTTTGGTTATATTCAACCACTTTATATGGTTCGTTATCTAATACTATTAAAGCGCCCTTTTTTAAATTTGTAATATTAAGCTGCATAAACTTTAATTATTAGATACGAATGGCAACAAAGCCAAATGCCTAGCTCGTTTAATTGCTGTTGCTAAGCGCCGTTGTTGAGCTTCATTTAATCCAGTCTTCTTTCTAGTTTCAATTTGACCGTAAATATTTACATAACGCTGTAAATTTTTAAAATCTTTATGATCAAAATAAGGTACATCTGTTCTGTGTTTAAATATCTTTGCCATATATTAATTCTCCTTTAAAGTTAAAATGGGATGTCATCTAAGTTTATTGGCTCATCACCAATATCTTCAATAACTACGTCTTTAGTGTTTTTTTTGCTGGACTTAACAGGTTCTTCATCATTACTAGTTTCAGTATTAGAATTATCACTTCTTCCGTCAAGAAAAGTCACGTCATTTGCCAATACTTCAACCTTGCTTCTTTTTTGACCTTCTTGTTCCCAGCTACGGCTCTGTAGCCTACCCTGGACTAAACAACGGCTGCCTTTCTTTAGGTATTGATTAACTCTTTCTCCTAATGGTCCCCAGGCGGTTATATCTACATAATCAGTCGCCTCTTGCCACTCACCACCAGCATCTCTATAACTTCTATTTAGTGCCAAACTAAAACCGCAGACAGCATTTCCATTAGGCGTTTCACGTAACTCTGGATCACGAGTTAAGTTACCCATTAGTGTTACTTGATTAAGACTTCGTGCCATAAAAGCTCCTCCTTATAAGACATATGTCTATATTAATTATTTTGTACTTATTACCCTACTCTTTAAATTAAAATAGAGTCAAGGGCTTTATAATTTTTATTTAATCTTCCTCTTCTTTTTCTGGTTCGTTAACCTCACCTCTTTTAGCTGCTTGTTCGGCCTTTAAAGTCTTTGCTGCTTCTGCTTTAGCCATAGCCTTAAGATCTGGTTTAGTTATCAAAAATCTAATAACTTCATCGGTTATGTTTAATGTCGATTCTACCTTAGCAACTGCACTACCCGGTAATTCAACTAGATAAAAAACATAAATAGCATATTCATTCTTTTTGATTGTATAGGCTAACTTCCGTTTACCCCAGTTATCGATTGATACAATTTCCCCGCCATTATCTTTAAATATTTTCTTCACCCTGTCTTCAGCCTTGCTTAAATCCACTTCAAGACTTGGGTGATATAGTACGGCCACTTCATATTGAGCCATTGATCTTTCCTTCCTTTGGTTACCCTAAGACTAATTAGTTTAGGGACAGCCTGTATGCCTATATAAGTTGCTACAAGCTGAAGTAATAATGTATTGTCTATCTTATCCTATTTACCCCTGTTGGTCAATGGTTAATAACTAAGGGTCTACCCTAAAGTGGCTCTTACATTTTTAACAAACCATCTACTGACCATCAAGATATGGTTCTGGAGCTGACTCCGGATTAGAATCCGACACAGAATCATCACCACCAAGACCAAAGACTTCATCCATTGATTTTATTAAGACTTCTCTAGGCCTTGATCCGTCAGCCGGCCCAACAATGCCCTGCTCTTCCATAGTTTCTATAAGTCTTGCCGCTCTTCCATATCCTATTCTCAATCGACGCTGCAACAAACTAGTCGAAGCTTTTCTGTTCTCAAGAATTATATGTACTGCATCATGCCACATATCATCATCAATATTATTTCCTCCTGAAAATTCCGATACCACGCCACCTCTACCTCCAAGCTGTACTGGCTGACTTACCACTTCTTCATCATATTGGGGTGGTCTTTGCATACGTATAAAGTCGACTATTTTAGTTGTCTCTTCTTCTTCAATAAGAGCAGCCTGAACTCTTTTAGGCTTAGCCATATCCGAAGTTAATAGAAGCATATCTCCTCGGCCAAGTAGCTTTTCTGCTCCCATTTGATCAATTATGGTACGGCTATCTATTTGACTAGCAACGGTGAATGCTATTCTAGCCGGAACGTTTGCCTTAATTAAACCAGTAATAACATCAACCGATGGTCTCTGTGTAGCTATTACCAGGTGAATACCAGCGGCTCTGGATTTTTGGGCCAATCTAACTATCAAAGCTTCTACATCTCTAGCTGCCATCATCATTAAATCAGCCAACTCATCGATAACAATTACTATATATGGCATGCCGGCTTCTTTCTTAAGCTGGTTATACTGGCCTATATCTCTTTTACCGACTTCCGCCATAGTCCTTAAGCGTCTTTCCATTTCAGCAACTGCCCACTTTAAAGCACTAATACATTTTTCCGGTTCATTTATTACAGGAGTAAGAAGATGAGGAATATCGTTATATAGCGCCAACTCAACTTGTTTTGGATCAACCAAAATTAGCTTAAGATCTGAAGGAGAATTTCTATACAGTAAGCTGGTTAGAAAAGTATTAATCATAACCGATTTTCCTGCCCCGGTTTGTCCAGCTATAAGCAAATGAGGCATTTTAACTAAATCAGCAACAACAGATTTACCAGCTATATCCTTGCCGATCACAAACCCTAAGCTACCCTCTAAAGAAGACCATTCGGTAGATTCAAGAATAGAACTTATTCTAACAATTGCCGGTTTGACATTAGGTACCTCTATTCCGACCGCTCTTTTACCGGGTATTGGCGCTTCAATTCTTATAGAATGAGCAGCTAAGTCTAGAGCTAAATTACTCTCTAGGGCCGTTATTTTAGTCAATTTAGTAGAAGACGGAGGTCTTAGTGAATACTGCGTAACTCTTGGCCCAATATTTGCTCCTTCCATTTGTACTTCAATATTAAAATTAGCTAAAGTATCATGAATTATTTTTGCATTAGAGTTAACATTGCCCGGGTCGGCCTTGTCCTGTTTTTGATTTAATAAATTTAGTGGTGGAAATTTCCAATCAGGGTCACTAGCTAGAGTTAATGCTTCGTGACTTTCTGACTTAGTTAATTTTGAAGCAGTATTCCTTAAATTAGTTATTCTATTCGGTTCTGTTGGCATTTCTTCTTTTTGGTCATGCCTTTCAATCGGTACACCTTCATTCAACTTAAAATTTGTCTCACCTTTTATCTTCAAAAGATCAATATCCTTATCAGAGTCTTCTTTATTAGCCCTAGTTTTAATTAGTTTCTTAAGGTCTTTTGCTGTCCAGCCAAAAATATAACTACCAGCAATTACAGCAAGAAGAAAGAATATTATTACAGCCGGAATTTTATCTAGTGCAGCGAGTATAGCACTGCCCAATACGCTACCGATAATTCCGCCATGGCCACCACGCAACTGGCCATAACTATTCTTGCTAGCAAAAATAACATAAAATAGTCCACTAAAACTCAATAAAGAAACGACTAAACTAATCATTTTATCTTTAGGAGGTTTATGATCTTCCCTCATAAAAATAAAGATACTGACAATAACTAGAGCAATCGGTAATAAGTACGCCGCCCATCCAAAAATTAAATATATAGCACCAAACAAGGTCAATGGAAGTGTTCCACCAGTATTAAATCCACCAATAAATAATAGAATGGCAATTAGTAACAAAACTACTGCTACTGCATATAAACCAAAGCCAGAGCCTTCTTTTATTTCTTCAGGTTTATTTTTTTTTCTATTTTTAGTACTTTTTTTCTTTTTAGGCATACAACATAATTATACACTCAAAAACCCGTTTAGTCTATAGTGATTATCCTTATTTTAATCATATAACTATCTTAACTAATCTGGCTGATCTTGACCGAGTAAACGTGCTCTCATCTCTTGGAAGCGTCTTTGTTGATCAAGTGCTATTTCTTCTTCCGTTTTAGTTTTGGCTTGATGAACTGTCTTAGCCTCAACCTTACCAGATATAACATTTACTACCGGTATCACGATTGGGCTTAATTGAGTCTGCTCAAACAAG
>DAHXNJ010000050.1 GCA_027365445.1 Candidatus Saccharimonadota bacterium
TAGCAATTATCAAAGAACCTTCTATCTCCAATATAGGGGCTGAGGGAGCTCAGGCGATTTCTGTCCTAGCACTTCATGATAAATTAGAAGTAATCAAGCAAGTCCTCAACCTTTTTAATGAGCTATATCAAAACCATAAAGATGATACATACTATCAAGCAATACCCTCAATGACCGATATCGTTCTCATACTTGAACATAAACCACAGTACTTTGGTACACAATGGTTTTTTGACGCAAAGAAGGAGCCATTCCTGCCAACGGTTAAGGACTTCGATACCGTTAACGAACGTCGGTCAGAATATGGTATTGAGCCACTGCGCTGGCCTAGGTCACTAGCTATTCCCGAATCAGAACAGCCATGGCTCAAGAAACCTCTATCAGGACTTATAATGCGTGAGCCGACCGATAAAGAACGTGAACAGTCAGCTGGAAGCTAGCTTAACTGAGTTTTCTACTCTATTCTGTACGGCTCTAAAATAGTTGATAGAATCAATTGTAGATTAAAAATTTAGTTAATCTTTTTGGTTTGAATTAAATTTTTAATTCTCTTTCTATTATAGAAATCAGTAACTTTTTTGAGACATCACCAAAAACAAAAACTGATATAGCCGTATTTGAATCAAGAATAGCCTTAATCATTTATGTTGTTGCTTTTTTGTGATACCTCTAGCCCAAAGATTATTACTTATTTATGAATGCTAAATAAAATGCCACATATAAAAGTACAATCCCAATGTTTGCTATTAGTCGCTCCCAAAATAAATGTTTAAAGAAACATATATCCACAATAACTACGCTAGACACCATAGCTAGTACATAAATTACAATTACAGCGGGTTTACTCATAATTATTAATTATCTATTTCAAATTATATACTTAGGACGAAACTTAACAATGTAATATTCTGTCAACTTCTAAAAATAAAATCCGTTTTAGAAAATATATATTACGTCGCACCAACAACTCATGCCCCAACGAAAAACAATGATGGCTAAGGATCTATTTTATGGTAACGAAGATTAAAGATGCCTCACTCCAGTACTTACATTTTTATAAAACTATCTTCTTAAACAATGTGAATGATAGTTTGTAGCGCAAAAGCAGTATCATGCCAATCAGACACTTCCAGGGAATCTATACCCATGGCTTTTACTGGAAAATCATTACCACCCTCACTAAGTTTATCGCCAAAAAATAAGATATCTTCTTTTTCAACTTTTAAGTACTGCATTAGCTTACGCATGCCATAGGCTTTATCTATTCCCTGCTTAGTAATATCGATAGTAGTAGTGCCCCCCATTCTAACTTCAAATTCTGATAATTTTGGTGCAACTAGTTCACGTATCTTTGATTTTTTAGCATTAGTAGGGTCCCATTCTTCTTTAAGCCGGACACCCTCTTCACCTAATTCATCGACTATATTTTGTCCAAGAGCAGACCAGGAGATTTGACTACCCCTATCTTCGATTTGTTCACCATATACTTTATGTTTGTTATAGCCTAACGATTCAATAACCTTAGATAGTTCAGTTATTATTTTCTTTTTCTGATCATTCGTAAAATCTTCTGCATATACCATTTTCCATGTTTTACCTGCCTGATCATGTCTATAATATCTAGTTCCACAGGTTGGCATAATATGCAGATTTTTTAATTCCTGGTCTCCTACATGCAAGTTTGCCAATAACTGATCATGAAACTGCTCAAACTTACCCCCAGAGATAACACATATGTTATAAGTTGTTAATAAGCTACCCAACAACTCAGATATTTTGTCGGGCAGGGCCGACTTACTTGGAGCTAGGGTACCATCTAAATCAAAGGCTAGTACTTTTTTCATTTATTTAGCGATTGGGCTGCTATTAATTTAGCTATGTCTCCCACCTCCTGTGATAAATCTTTTCGGGTTACCAAGATCCCATTCTTAGTGTTTATAACTACACAATTATCCATTCCAATGACAGCTAAAGGCTTTTCTTCTTGGTTTTCTATATATGAATTAGTTACTTCTGTTTTATAGACATTTCCTTTAAGATAATTACCCTCTTCATTGTTATCTACTGCACTTGATAGGTCGGCAAATGATCCTAGATCCATCCAGTCAAAACTAGCTGGAACAACCAATAGATCATCAACTTTTTCAATCAATGCATAATCTATTGCATCCGGCACAAGACCAAGATATATATTGTTAAAGTCTCTTTCCGCAGCATCACAAAGCTTTAAATAGTCAGCATATAGCTGAGGAGAAAATTGTTTCATCTTAGCAATAAAGGTCTTTATTGATCCGACAAAGTAACCACAATTCCATAAATAACTTCCACTCCTTACATAAGCTTGCGCAGTCTCGAAATCCGGTTTTTCCTTAAATGCATCAACCGAATAAATAAGTGACTCTGGATTAACTAAGCCGTCTTTTTGGATATACCCAAAGCCTGTAGCTGGATAGGTAGGTTCGACGCCTACAAGTACGATCCTATCCTTTTCTATTGCTGCATTACTAGCTAGTTTAAAACTATTAATAAAACCATTGGTATCTCTTACAAAGTGATCGGCGTGGATAAAGGCAACCGGTTCACTATCCTTTTCTTTATCCGTTAATTTAGCCAGAGCGGCAATTATACAATTAGCCGTTCCTCTTCTCGCTGGCTCTATTAGAAAATGATCGTCGTTTAAATCACTCAACTGTTTCTTGACGTGCTCAATATGACTGATCTCTGACACTACATAAACCTTATCGGTTAGCTTCTTAGCTCTCTTAAAGGTATTCTGGAGAATTGTGTATTTATCACCATCGACTTTAAGCAAATGCTTAGGATAATCAGGCGTGGATAAAGGCCACAACCTGGTGCCCGACCCTCCGGCAATAATTACCACAATCATTATCTACATGATACCAGAGCAAAGCACTAAGTATAAGTTTTTTTACTTAAATAGGTTTTTTCAAAAAGATGAAGAGCTGCCAATAAGTTCATATTAACTATCTCACCAGTACTAATAAGTTTATTTATCTCTTCTAAACCGAGCCATTTATTTTCAATAAACTCTTCTTGATCAGCTTTGCCCGGCTTATCTTTTAAATCCCAACAAACAACCACATACTGTTTTTGATCAGATCGACGATTATTGGCATAGAAAAAGCCAATAACTTCGGTTAAAGTGGCTGTAATGTTTGACTCCTCACTAAGTTCTCTTAGAGCTGCAACTTCAATACTCTCCCCACTCTCCATGCCGCCTCCTGGTAGCTGCCACATAATTTCATTAGGAGGATAGCTATATTCACGCTGTAACAATATTTCATTTTTTTGATTAATGGCGATTACAGCTACCGCGTGATTATCGACTGGCATTATCCTTAAGTAATCAATCTCTTTATTGTTTGGTAACATCACCCTGTCTTCAGATAAGTGCATTCTTGGATGATCAAGTAG
>DAHXNJ010000051.1 GCA_027365445.1 Candidatus Saccharimonadota bacterium
CCAATGACGGTTAAAATAGATGCTGACGTAAAGCAGCAATCTCAGAAACTCGCTCGAAGATTAGGCTTGAGCTTAAGTGCTATTGTAGAAAATAAGTTAAGGGAAGTTGTAGCTGAACGAAGAGTTGTTTTTGAGGAAGAATTTATTCCCAACGAAAAAACGGCAAAAGAACTGGTTAAAATTGAAGCTGATATTAAAGCAGGTCGCAACCTGAGTAAAACGCTTACTACCTTTGAAGAACTTGAGAAACATCTAAATAGCCTTGGTCATGCAAATTCAAACCCATAAACGATATGATGTAATGTGGGCTGAGTTGAATCGAGAACAGCAAATTCAGGTAATGTCGGCGCTAAGATTATTTATGACCAACCAGAATAAAAAGCAACTCAGGATACATCAACTAACAGGTAGATATTACCCCCAATATTCTTTGACAGCAGCCGAAGACTTACGAGTTCACTTTCTTAAGGTTATAAAAAATAAAGTTGTACTTATGCTCGTTGGTACTCATGACCAGCTATATGGCTAGAGTAATAGTTCCAAATATTTTGCACTACGGCTCGCCTCAACGTAGGGCCTTATTTAGTCAATCAATTAAAGTTCTTATCTATGTCTATGAAGTTATAGGCATGGAGAAACTGACCAGCATTACTATTTTCCACTATGGGCTACTCTATCGTTGTCTGGCTCACAAGATCTGGAAGAAATGGCTGTAAACATCTCAGCACAGATGTCATTAGCTGAGTGCCAGCAGATAACTAATGCTTCATGAAAGTATTTGTCGTACCTCGCTCTTTTGTTTCTTCGTCTTAGTTCTTATGTATAATCTTTTTACTTCTTTAAGCTAATCTTTCCGGCTTATGCTACTTATGGACATAGCTCGTTTCCTCCCAGAAACTAGTATGGCTAATTTAAGTAACTTATATTTATGGATGATCATGCTTACTTTTAATAACATTTATTTCGAGAGATAACGTGGCATCACGTCTATTCGACTGATACAATGAGTACATGTCAACTTATAATAATAAATACGTCCGTAAAGCCTATTATAAAGGTCAAAAAGAACCGTATAAAATCTCAAGAAGTAAAATAGAGCTTTTTAAGCAATGTAAACGTTGTTTTTGGCTAGACGCAAAGAAGGGTATTACCCGTCCTAGTAGTCCACCTTTTACGCTCAATAAGGCTATTGATGAATTATTTAAAAAAGAGTTTGATGCTTATCGGCTTCAAGGCAAGCCTCATCCACTAATGGTAGAATTTTCGATTGATGCTACTCCAATGAAACACGATAAGTTAGATATTTGGCGAGAAAACTTTAAGGGCGTATCAACCGTTGATGAGGTAACAAATTTTTGGGTATTTGGAGCGATTGATGATCTTTGGGTTGATTCTAAAGGACAAGCTATTGTTGTTGATTATAAGGCGACTGCTAAAGAAAGTGAGATAGGTATTGATAGTGATTGGCAGATAAGTTATAAGAGACAACTAGAAGTTTATCAATGGCTATTAAGGCAAAATGGGCTAGATGTTTCAGACGTAGGTTACTTTGTTTATACTAATGGCCGCTTAAGTGCTGATGGGTTTTTTGATCAATTAAGTTTTAAAACTAAATTAATACCATACAAAGGCAATGATAGTTGGGTAAGTCCAACTTTAGTTGAGATGAAAGATTGCTTAGATGATGATAACATGCCAGCTGTTGGTACAGCGGCTATGGGTGGAATATGTGAATTTTGTAGTTATGCAAGACAGCGAACAGAATTAACCCTAAAGGCTCTTAATGTAGTAAAATTAAAAAAACATTAATCCTTTAAAGTAGGCAAGGAAGAGATCACATGCTGGATATACAATATATTAAAGATAATCCCGAAAAAGTGAGTCAAAAATCCAAAGAGAAGGGCTATGTTGTTGATGTGGCTAATCTTTTAAAAATAGATGAAGCAAGACGATCGCTAAATGCTCAAGTTGATGAGTTAAGACACAAGCGAAAATTAAATTCTGAAAATATAAGAAATAAAAAACCGACCGAAATTGAAATTAACGACGGGAAGAAAATTAAAAAAGAGATTGCTGCATTAGAAGAGAAGCTTAATAAAATAGACCTTGAATATCTAGTGGAACTTAAAAAAGTTCCAAATATGCCATTGGATGATGTTGTTTATGGTCAAAGTGAAGATGAAAATGTGGTTGTCAAAGAAGTTGGTGAAAAGCCTAAATTTGATTTTGCACCTAAGGCACATCAAGAATTGGGCGAGTTTATTGATAAAGAAAGAGCCGCTAAGATAGCCGGTAGTAGATTTGCTTACTTAAAGGGAGATTTAGTTAAGTTGCAATTTGCAATAGTCTCATTTGTTATCGCATCATTAACCGATGAAGTATTAATCGCTAAGCTTATCAAAGAAAATAAGCTAAATATAGACACAAAAGTATTTATGCCAATAATTCCGCCGGCCATGATTAAAACTGAACCTTATCAAGCGAGCGCGCGTTTAAACGCCGAAGAGGTAACTTATAAAATTGAACAAGATGACCTATGGTTAAATGCTAGTGCTGAACATTCTCTATGTACGATGTATATGGATGAGATAATAGAGGAAGCTGAACTGCCTCTGAGATTCGTAGGTTATTCGACAAGTTTTCGTAGAGAGGCTGGTACGTATGGTAAGGATATGGAAGGCATCATTAGACTCCATCAATTTGATAAATTAGAGATGGAAGTTCTAAGCACAGGAGAAACTGGTTTAGATGAGCATAAATTATTAGTTGCTATCCAAGAATATTTAGTTAGTAAGCTTGGTTTACCGTATCAATTACTAGATAAATGTACTGCCGATATTGGCAAGCCAAATGCTAAAGGAGTAGATATAAATAGTTGGTTTCCGTCTCAAGAAACATATCGCGAAACTCATACAGCAGATTATCTGACTGATTATCAAGCTAGAGGATTGAAGATTAGGGCAAGACGATCTAGTGGGTCTATTGAATATGTGCATACTAATGATGCTACGGCTTTTGCTTTAGGTCGTATCATGGCGGCCATATTAGAAAATAATCAAACTAAGGATGGTAAGGTTAACATACCTGAGGTATTAATAGATTATATGGGTGGAATAAAACAAATATAACTAATAAGTTTTTTATAGAGTAAAATAAAGAAAGTAAGTATTTACATCAAAAGGAGGGCAGATGGTACAAAATCTCGAGATAAACGGTGTTCATTTAGAACTTGATGAAAATTTAAAGAAATATATAACCAAAAAAATTAATAAATTAGAAAAATATATTTCTCATGCATCAAGGGAAAGCTTAAAAGTAGAAGTATATATTCAGGAATTAAAATCACATGCTGATAAGCAATGCGAGTGTGAGGTCTTATTTTATTTACCCAAAGAAACCATACGTATTAAGGATAGTACGATGAATATGTATGCTGCAATTGATATTGTTGAAGAAAAAATGAAACAGGCTTTAGGTAAATATAAAGATCAGCATGATCAAGCCAGAAATGAAAGACATCTGTTAAATAGAGTTCATGCCGATTCATGAGCATATTTTTTTAACTAAAGTCGCATTTATTTTATAGATTAGGGTATAATTAGCTAAAGAAAAAAAGCCTATTTAAAGGCCACTGGAGTAATAAAGTACTTATGCATAGTGTCTTAAAAAAAGTTTTAGGTGATCCTCAGGCAAAAACTATTAAACGTTTGCGCAAAAGGGTAAATGATATTAATGTATTAGCTCCAAAGTATCTTAAGATGAGCGATGCTGATCTTAAGTCTCAAACTGAAAAGTTGAAAAAAAAGCTTACTAAAGAAACGTTAGATGATATATTGCCAGAAGCTTTTGCTGCAGCCAGAGAGGCTGCTACTCGAACTTTAGGTCAAAGGCATTATGATGTTCAATTAATTGGTGGAATCGTGCTACATGAAGGAAATGTAGCAGAAATGAAAACTGGTGAAGGTAAAACATTGGTTGCTACTGCTCCGGTGTATCTTAATGCCTTAAATGGCAAAGGAGTACATGTTGTTACAGTGAATGATTATCTAGCCCAAAGAGATGCTGGCTGGATGGGTCAGGTCTATTTTGCACTAGGAATGCAAGTAGGGGTGATAATGGCCGAAAGATCTTTTATTTATGATCCATCATATGAAAATAAAGGGCATGATGATCCCCGCATGTTGCATCTAAAAGAATGTAGTAGACAAGAGGCATATCAGGCAGATATTACCTATGGTACCAATAATGAATTTGGCTTCGATTATTTGAGAGATAACATGGTAAGAGAGGTTGATCAATTAAGGCAACGAGACTTAAGCTATGCAATCGTTGATGAGGTCGACTCTATATTGATAGATGAAGCTAGGACGCCTCTTATAATTAGTGCCCCTAGTGTTACTAGTGGTACAGCTTATGCTCAATTTGCCAAAATTGTCCGCCCACTTAAAAAAGATAAAGACTATGAGACAGATGAAAAAAGAAAACAGGTTATATTGACCGATAAGGGGGTAGATAAATTAGAGAAAATATTAGGCATAGAGAACCTATATGCATCGGAAAATATACGAACAATATATCATTTACAACAGTCATTAAGAGCGCAAGCACTATTTAAGCGTGATAAAGATTATGTCGTTACAGCCGATGGAGAGGTAGTTATAGTTGATGAGTTTACTGGTCGACTGTTACCAGGAAGGCGGTATAACGAAGGTCTACACCAGGCAATAGAAGCAAAAGAAGGTGTTGAAGTTCAGGAAGAATCAATGACTTTAGCCAGTATTTCTTTTCAAAATTATTTTAGGTTATACGATAAATTAGCTGGTATGACAGGTACGGCCATGACTGAGAGCGAAGAATTTCATCAGATATATAAGTTAGATGTTGTTGAAATACCTCCTAATAAGCCAATTGTTAGGAAAGACTTGCCAGACAAAATATATAAAAGTGAAGATGCTAAATTTAAGGCAATCGCTAAGGAAGTTGATATGCTTCATACCAAAGGTCAGCCAGTCCTTTTAGGAACATCCTCAATTGAAAAAAATGAAAAATTAAGCAACTTACTTAATAAAGCCAAAATTCCGCATCAAGTTTTAAACGCTAAGAATAATGAACGAGAGGCAACAACAGTATCAAAAGCAGGTGAAAAGGGTGCAGTAACGTTGGCGACGAATATTGCTGGACGAGGAACAGATATTGTTCTAGGTGAAGGCGTTAAGGAATTAGGTGGTTTATTTGTGTTGGGTTCAGAACGACACGAATCGAGAAGAATCGACAATCAGCTTAGAGGTCGTTCAGGAAGACAGGGTGATCCTGGAGTTACTCAATTTTTTGTTAGTACAGAAGATGATTTGATGCGTATATTTGGAGGTGAGCGTATTGGTTCTATTATGGGGCGTTTAGGTGCCGACGATGATACGCCAATTGAAAACCGAATAATATCGCGATCTTTAGAAAAAGCTCAAGAAAGAGTAGAAGGTTATAACTTCGACCAAAGAAAGACTGTTGTTCAATATGATGA
The DNA here is from genome assembly GCA_027365445.1 of Candidatus Saccharimonadota bacterium. GTDB lineage: Bacteria > Patescibacteriota > Saccharimonadia > Saccharimonadales > UBA4665 > JAJZWH01. The sequence goes on from DAHXNJ010000051.1 coordinate 5,519, forward strand.
CGTAATGAACCGCCATCGTAAGGCTATTTATAGCATGAGAAAAGAAATACTTAAAGCCGAGGATATAAGTAAAAGAATTAAGGCTATTGTCGATGACGTTGTTAAGGCTTTGGCAAATTCGCCAAATATATTAGATGACAATTTTGAAGATGTAGTTAGGGGAGTTTTCCCTTTTGATGAAGCGACTATGGATCGTTTATTTGATACAGAAGCAGATAAATTTGGTGTAGTTTTATTAAGTGAGGCAAAAGAAGTATATGCATCACGCGAAATGTCGTTTGGTAAAGATTTTATGCGTCGTCTTGAGCGAGATATATATCTTCAAGTTTTAGATGAGTTATGGATGCAGCACCTAGAGAATATGGATCACTTAAGAGAGGGAATACACTGGATGGGAGTCGGCCAACAAGATCCATTGGTTGAATATCGTAGACAAGGACAAGTTCTTTTTGATATCATGCAGCAAAACCTAAACGAAAGCGTAGTGAGGGCTGTATTTAATACTTATCCGGTTGATGTCGGTGAGCTTGATGCACCTGTTGAAACAACTTTAACTAGAGCAGCTAGATCCTCGATTGAAAATGCTAGTCAAATTATCAAAAATCAAGAAGAATTTCATGAAGATGATTTTGAGTCTGCAAGGTCAGATATAGCTACTAGTACTGTAGCGACAAAAGGAACTAAGAAAGCAACTCCTACCAGCGTCCGAAAAAAAGCACATAAAATAGAACGTAAAAGAAAAACTGTTGCTAAAAGAAGGAAGCGCTAACCACATTCTATGAAACATACTGTCTCCGAAATTACTCTTAGTAATGGTGGAAAAGGTTTGTTTGTGCATATTCCGGGCGCGTCAGTGATGACATTTGATATTAATTTTCGTGCAGGTGAATTTTTAGTTGAACCTAATAAGTGGGAAGTGCCACATCTGATGGAGCATGTAGTTCTTGGGGCAAATCAATTAATTCCAAGAGCTAGGGATTTTCAAGCTGAACTAGAAAGAAACGGTGCTTATTCTAATGCATCAACAAGCGTTTATGACATAACATATGAAGCAGAATGTGCAGATTTTGAGTGGGATCGTGTTTTCGATCTGTTATTAACTGCTATAACTAAGCCATTATTTCTTGATGAAGAATTTAAAGCAGAATATGGTAATGTTCAAGAAGAGATGGCCTCTCGGGCTAATAATCATTTCCGACGACTGAGCTTAGAGATGAGGAAGCAACTTGGTTTATTAGTTAAAACCGATGCCGAAAGACTTAAGATTATGCATAATGTTACCGTAGATGACGTTAGAATGCACTATATTAAGACTCATACAGCTAAAAATATGAGATTTGTGTTAGCTGGTGATTTAACTACAAAGAGAAAACAGCATATTAAAGATGTGATGGAGATGATTGAGCTACCTACTATGGGTCGTAGATATAAGCTTCCCCGAGAGCAACTTAAATCTCTTGATAAAGCAACTTATATTAGAAATAAAACAGTAGAAAATCTATACTTTTATTTAGACACTTTTATGAAAAGACGTTTAAGCGATCAAGAAGCAGATGCTCTAAATTTAGTAAACACAATGCTAACAGAGACCTTATATTCTAATATATTAGGCACCGCTAGAGAAAGAGGATTAGTTTATGGTATGAACTCGGGCTTATCTCAAACTAGAGATGTTAGCAACTGGTGGTTTGGGGCACAGGTGTCTGATAAAAATGCACCTGCTTTAATGAATATCATCTATTCAGAACTTAAAAAAGTTATGGAAGGAAAAATTGATAAAAGCGATATTGAAGCGACTAAGCAATATTCGCTGGGCAGATTTCAGCGATCGGCCCAAACGGTTGGTGGTACATCGGCTGGTTATACGGGTCGTTATTTTTTCGACGAAGTGATAGAGGATTATTATAATATTCCATCTAGAATAGCTGCTATTAATAAAGAAACTATTGTTGATGTATCAAGAGCTATGTTTGCAGAAAATATATGGGCTTTTGGTGTGTTGGGTGGATGTGGAAGAGAGTTTAGTGATCAACTAAGAGAACAAATAGCTCCATTATGGGGTGGCTTTTTTAACAATTAGTCTATTACGATTGGAATATAAGCAAGTGGAGAGCGATACTCAAAAATTAAAAAAAGAAGTTGAGTCGGCCGTTCGACTTTTAGATATTGATAGCCTAACTAAACAATTAAATGAGCTTAATAATGAAAGTCGGTTACCTGATTTTTGGGAAGATAGCAATAATGCGGCTTTAATTATGCAAAAAATCGCTAAACTTGAAAATAGGATTAAGCCTTGGAGAGACTTAGAGGCTACGATTAAATATTTGGACGAATTAAGTAATTTAGATGATGAAAATATAAAACAAGAGATAGTTAAGGACTTAGAACAGTCCAATAAAGATTTTCTATCTTTAAAACAACAACTAATGCTATCAGGAGAATATGATGATCATGGTTCAATTATCGCAATATCCGCTGGTGCAGGTGGTACAGACGCACAAGATTGGACACAAATTTTATTCAGAATGTATTGTCGCTATTTTGAAAAAAAGAGTTGGAAATATACGATAGTTGACGAATCACCTGGAGAAGAAGCGGGTTTAAAAAGTGTAGTATTAGAGGTTGACGGGGATGACTTTATTTATGGCAAACTTGAGTGTGAACAAGGAGTGCATAGATTAGTCAGGTTAAGTCCTTTTAACGCTGATAATTTAAGACAAACGAGTTTTGCTAAGGTGGAGGTGGCACCAAAGATAGCTTCTCCAAGTGAAATCGACATTGATGACAAAGATTTAAAGGTAGATGTTTATAGGAGTGGAGGGCATGGAGGGCAGTCGGTAAATACAACCGATTCTGCGGTAAGAGTAACCCATATTCCAAGCGGAATAAGTGTTGCTATTCAGAACGAAAGAAGTCAGCTACAAAATAAAGAAATGGCTATGACTGTTTTACGGTCAAGATTATTGCAGGCACAAATAGAGCAACATACTCAAAAGTTGAGTGAGATAAAGGGACCCAACCAATCAGCAGAATGGGGAAATCAGATAAGAAGCTATGTGATGCATCCTTATAAGCAGGTAAAAGATTTACGAACTAAGTATGAGACGAGTGATATTGAAGGTGTTTTGAATGGAGATTTAGATCCCTTTATTTCGGCTTACCTAGAGAGCAACTTAAATGCATCGGTAAACTAGTTTTAAAAATAAAATTTAGATAGATTTAAATTGTGTACTTATTTTTTATGCTATTGGCTTATTGGTTAATAAAAAAGGTCAGTGCTTATAGCTAGCTGACCATATCCAAAAAAGCAATAGCTACGTCTATATTAATTAAACTAATATAGCTAAACCATAGATTTAAGTGTACTGCTTCATGCTACAATATAGTTAATGATTTTACTTGATCGGGTAAGTAAAACTTACTCTAGAGGAAGCAATCCCTCACTAGATAGAATAAGTCTTCATGTTGAGGCTAAGGAGTTTGTTATAGTGGTAGGTCAAAGTGGAGCTGGTAAGACAACCTTGCTTCGTTTACTAACAAGAGAAGAAAGACAAACTTCAGGTAAGATAATAGTGGGCGGTATTGATTATGATAAGTTAAAAGATAGAGAGATTCCCTTATTAAGACGAAAAATAGGGGTCGTATTTCAGGACTTTAAGTTATTACCGAATAAAACAATATTTGAAAATGTTGCCTATGCTTTAGAGATGGTAGGTATGGGTAATAAAGAAATTAAGAATACAGTACCAAAGGTGTTGGATATTGTTAACTTGACTGGTAAAGAAGATAGTATGCCATTAGAGCTTAGTGGTGGTGAGAGGCAAAGAGTAGCTATAGCTAGGGCTATCGTAAGGCAGCCAAAAATTCTTATCGCTGATGAGCCTACGGGGAATCTTGATCCAAAGCATGCATGGGACGTGATTAAGATTTTAGAAAAAATCAATAGGTATGGTACTACTGTATTATTGACTACTCATAATCAGGATATTGTCAATCGCTTAAAGAGAAGAGTGGTAACCATTAAAGACGGTAAGATTATTAGTGATAAAGCTAATGCAGGTTATAAGATTTAAATTTTGAAAGGTTGGGATAGAGTTGAGTGTTAAGAGAAAGGCGATAACATTCCTTCGTATTATCAATACGGGAATAATTAATTTTCTAAGGAATTTGTCATTAGCGATTGCTGCTATGGCTATCATGATCGTAACCTTAACGATAGTTTTGTTTTCGGTCATAACTAACTTTACTTTTACGCATACTATTTCACAGATAACTAATAAAATTGATATATCGGTATATTTAAATAGCAATGTATCTAAGACACAGACCAATGATCTTATTGGTCAACTTGAGCATTTGCCTAATGTCCAATCAGTAAGCTACCTATCTAAAGCGCAAGTACTGGCTCAATATGAAAAACAAAACACAGCCAATCAACAACTTATTCAAGCTGTTAACGAGACCGCTAACCCGTTGCCGGCTACAATTAATATTAAACCGTCTAATTTAAATAATTTAAATGTTATTCGTTCATTCTTAGCTAAGCCTAGTATTAGCTCGCTTCAGACAGCTCCACCAAGTTATAGTGGTCAAGAGAAACTGGCGATTGATCGAATAACTCATGCCACCAATGTACTAAAAGAGATCGGCGTTGTTGCTGTAGCTATTTTTGCAGTAGTTAGTGTCTTGATAATCTTTAATACTATTCAGATGGCTATATTTAACCGACGTGATGAGATTCAGATTATGCGCTTGTTGGGTGCGGGAACGTGGTATATTAGGGGACCTTTCATTGTAGAGAGTATTATTTATGGTATTTTATCGGCCGTAATATCGGTGGCTATTATTAATGCTGCTTTTCAAGCTAGTAGTGGAACGCTTAAGGCTAGTAGCCTGGGATTGTTAGACATCAGCTACGCTAATAGATTTTTTGATACTCGTTTTATAGAATTGTTGATTATTGAATTAGGTCTTGGTATTGTTATAGGAGCCGTTTCATCATTGATAGCGACCAGACGGTATCTAAAATTCAAAACAAGATAAATTACAAATTTTAACGCAATTTCATAAACAGAGGGTAAAAAATTTAAGCTAGCTAAAACAAGGTTTATTAAAAGAGTAGACTATTGTTTTTCAAAGCTGTTAGAAGGGGTAGCCTATGTAACAATTACACCATGTAATAAATAAATCAATGGAGGGTGTAATTTCTTGTTAAAACGTGTTATGGTAAATATACGGACAAAAAATAAAAATCCGAAAATGAAAAAACAATTTAAGCCTCACATCAATCAATATATACGTTCCGGATTATCTGCCATGGGACTTAGCGTATTAGTGCTAGGTTTTGGTATTACTCCGGTTGCTAATGCACTGAGCTATCAAGCGCAAATTAATGCGCTGCAAGCTCAGAATAACCAGACTCAAGGTACTATTGGCACACTTCAAAATCAGGCAACTACTTATCAGCAAAGTATAAATGCATATCAAGCGCAAATTAATGGTATCCAGAATAGTATTGCTTTAAACCAGAATAAACTTGTACAGGATCAAAATCAGATTATCGCCGATAATGCCAAGATAGCTAAGAATAAAAATTATTTAGCAGTAGATCTTAGGACGATGTATGTTCAAGGTCAGATGTCGACTATTGAACAGTTAGCTACAAGCCAGAATTTAAGCACTTTTGTAAATAAGCAAGAAGACGATATAAAGATTCAAGATCAATTAGATAGCTTGCTGACAACTATTAAGAATTTGCAGTTGCAAGCTCAGAATAATAAGAATCAGATAAATATTATATTGAACATTGAGCATCAACAACAAGCACAGATTACAGCTGATCAAAACCAACAGGCTCAGCTATTAGCCATGAACCAACAACAACAAGCTTCTTATAATGCTCAATTAGCTGCAAATAATACTAAGATGGCAACACTTAGAGCTGAGCAGATCATTGCTAATGAGAAACTAGTCAGTACGGGGCGCATAAACTATAGTGGTGCTTGTGGAGGTAGTTATCCAGCAAGTGCTGTAGGACCTGCCGGTAATTGGGGTTGTGATTATCCGCTAGATAATACGATCGATAACTGGGGAATGTATAACCGTGAATGTGTTAGTTATACTGCCTGGATGGTCTATAAGACCTATGGCTATATGCCAAACTGGGGTGGAGTAGGAAATGCTAATCAGTGGCCAGGTGATGCGCAGGCTGCCGGAATTCCAATTGGAAGTACTCCTAAAGTTGGATCAGTAGCGATATATATGGGTGGCTATGGAGATCCTTTAGGTCATGCTATGTGGGTTAAGAGCGTAAATAGTAATGGTACTATAACCGTTGATCAATATAATCTGTATTATGACGGTAACTTTTACGAAACAACAATTCCGTCATCAGGCTTAGTGTATATTTACTTTGGTAGCTAGAGTAATTCATCAGCTTATTTAAAGCTATAAAATATACTGTTAACTAATATCCTTTTGCTTTACAATAAGTAACGATATCTTAACTTAGGATTCTAAAAAGGGAATAAGCAAATTGTAATGTAGAAAACCATGACTAAAATTTCTGTCAAAAAAATAAATATTAGAAGTTCGCAGGTCTTAGCAATGCTTATTGCTGTGGTGGTTGTACTGGGAGTTTTTTACCTAGGACTTAATATAGGTAATGGAAACTTATCTTTTGGTGGTGGAGGACTTAACGGGAATCTGCCATCTCAGTTAGATTATGCTTCAGTAAATCAAGAATATCAGGCATTAAAGGATAATTTTGATGGCAAACTTACTGAGACGCAATTATTGAACGGTATAAAGCATGGCATGGCCAACGCGGCAAATGATCCATACACAAACTATTTTACTGCTAGTGAAGCACGTTCATTCAATAATGAATTAAATAATGCCTTTAGTGGAATAGGTGCTGAATTAAGCCAGAATTCTAAATCTCAGGTTATTATTATGGCGCCGATTAGTGGTTCTCCAGCAGCTAAAGCAGGCCTAAAGCCTCAAGATATCATAGCTGGTGTCAATGGTAAGGCTACATCTAGCATGACTATAACACAGGTAGTAGATGCTATAAGAGGAAAGGCTGGGACTAAGGTAACGTTAACTATTATAAGAAATGGTAAACAATTTAATGTCACTATTACTAGACAGAACATAACTGTCCCTAGTGTTAACTATAAGCTTTTAAGTAATAATATTGGCTATATTTCTATATCTACTTTTGCCAATGATACGGCTAGTTTAATGCAAAAAGCGGCTCAATTTATGGTTAAAAACCATGTTAAGGGTATTATTCTGGATTTAAGAAATGATCCTGGTGGTTTGGTAACGGCTGCCATTGCTACGACTAGTAAATGGCTTAAGCCAGGCCAAGAAATAATGCAGGAAAGAAGAGGATCGACAGTAGTTCAGACATATACTGCAACTGGCGGAGACATTCTGCATGGTATACCAACTGTGGTGTTAGTTAATGGTGGTTCGGCTTCAGCAAGTGAAATTACTACCGGTGCGCTTCATGATCAGCATGATGCATATGTAATCGGAACTAAGACTTTTGGTAAGGGAGTGGTCCAACAATTAATAAACTTATCTGGCGGAGCTGAATTAAAAGTAACAGTAGCTTCATGGTATCGTCCAGATGGACAAGACATAGAAAAGATAGGTATAACACCCGATAAAGTTGTTCAGCCAGCCAGTAACGGTACAGATAATCAGCTAATTGCAGCCGAAAATTATCTAGCAAAGCATTGAGCTAGTAGATTATCATTTGATAAAAACATTATGATAAAAAAGTTAGATATGCTAACATTTTGTTAATTAGATATAGAGAGGTGAAAGCTAGTGGCCCGTAGCCAAACCAAGTACATATTTGTTACTGGTGGAGTACTTTCTGGATTAGGAAAGGGTATAACGGCCGCCTCAATTGGCAATCTTTTAAGATCACGTGGCTTAAGGGTCAATTTGCAAAAATGCGATCCTTATTTAAATGTAGATGCTGGATTACTTAATCCTAGGGAACATGGTGAATGTTTTGTAACAAAAGATGGAGCGGAAACAGATCTAGATTTAGGGCATTATGAACGGTTTACCGGAGAGGAAATGACTAAAGATAGTTCATTAATGGCCGGAAGAGTATTGGCTAAAGTTATACAAGATGAAAGAAATGGTAAGTATGACGGTGAAGATGTACAGATTATTCCTCATCTAACTGCCGCTATACAAGATTATATACAAGCCGCGGGTAGTGGGTTTGATGTGCATATAGTAGAGATTGGTGGTACGGTAGGAGACTACGAGTCTTTAAGCTTCATTGAGGCAATAAGAGAATTTTCATTACGAGTTGGTCGAGAGAATTGCCTTTATGTTCATGTAGTGTTTTTGCCTTATTTATCTGCAAGTCAAGAGATAAAAACAAAACCAGCACAGAATTCGGTGAGAGAGCTAAGAGGTTTAGGGATAGCGCCAGATATTCTGGTTGGAAGGAGTGAACATCCAGCTAATGGTGCAGCCAAGCGAAAGCTTAGTCTTTTTTCAGGTGTAAAAGAAGATTCAATCGTTTTATTAGCAAATGCTAATACGATTTATGAAGTTCCGTTAACATTAGAGGATAGCGGCATAGCTAAAGTTATTACTGAAAAACTAACAATTGCTGAGAACAAGAAAGCTATGCTAAAAGAATGGCGGTTGATGGTAGAACGCGCAACCATGTCTTATGATAGAAAAATTACTGTTGGTGTTGTAGCTAAATATTTAGATAATAGTGATACCTATATGTCGGTATTTGAGGCATTAAGATCGGCTGCCTGGTGGAATGAAACAAATATAGAGATTAAATGGATTGATGCAGTTAAATTAGGAGAGACAAAAGATAATTCTTTATTGGCAGATTGTAATGCGATCGTTGTTCCAGGTGGATTTGGTAGTCGCGGAGTAGAAGGAAAGATCTATGCTGCTCAGTATGCCTTGAAAAACAATTTACCCTATCTAGGGCTTTGTTATGGCTTACATATGGCAGTAATTGCTGCTGCTAGATTAAATGGTCTAAAAAAGGCCAATACTACAGAAGTAGATTCTACAACTCCAGATCCTGTTATTGACACAATGGCCGATCAGAAGGGAAAAGAAAATACTGGTGGAACTATGAGATTAGGTAATTACGACTGTCATTTAACAGCAAATACCTTAGTGTCAAAGTTATATAAGCAATTAGATATTGTCGAAAGGCATCGTCATCGCTATGAATGTAACCCTAAATATGTTGCTAAATATGAAAGCTGGGGCTTAAAAGCCGTAGGTATAAATCCAGCTTCTGGATTAGTAGAAGTTATTGAGGGTACTGAGAATAAATTTTTTGTAGCTTGCCAATTTCATCCAGAATTTAAATCTAGACCTACTAATCCTCATCCGTTATTTGACGGGCTAATAAAAGCATCTTTATCTTAATAGTCCCATTAACGAGATTATTTTTTTCCACAAGTAATGTATGCTATATAAAACATGATCATCTCGTATATTAGATATTACCTCTTTACTCCGGTAATAGGATAGAATGATACATGGCATGAGAGTCTACTAGAATTCATCTTGGGAGACATATCGTTAGTACTTTTGACTTAGTTATAACCTTGTTTTCGTACCACCTTAAATATTGTTCTATTTTCTCGTCACTAAATTGTTTATGCAGTTGTTTCATACGCTATTCTCACTTACAGGGAAGAGTATAACGAAGAACAGCTTAAAGCTCCGCTTTTAAATATAGGCTAACACGTGGGTTAATACGGTGCCATTGACAAGTACACAAATATGTGATACCATAGTATAAATTATTTCAATAAGAGTATGCCAGAAAAACTAGTCACTAGAACAGAATTCTCCCGAAGCATTGAAGATGCTGAGAGGTATAGGGCAATAGAAACACTGAAGGAGGTTGGGCTATTAATATCAACTTCAGAGCTAGAGACGTTTCATGGGAGGGTAGGTCACAGAGATGATACTGCTGATTGGTCCATAGATCCTGTCTTTGCGAATGGTGGCAATGATAGCGGGAATGGAAATCTAAATAAAAGAACCACTATATATACAAGCGACAAACAGACTGCTTCAGAGTTTGCTGCTGCACGTAAAAAGCAGTTAGTAAATAGTAGTATTTTGAATGTTTTTAAGGATAAAGTTAGGAACTATACTCCCGAACAACGAGCCGAGTGGCTGGGAAGAAGAAAAGAAAGACTTGAATGGCTTGATGAATTAAACTTGAGTGAAAAAGAGAAAGAGCGTTACTTTGATACCGAGGTGATGTTTGAAGCGCATAATCTAGAAGAAAAATTAACAAAAGAAGATCGGCTGAAGGTTCAGGGAGAAGTTGGAGAAGGATTTCACGCGGAAGTTCATGAAATTATTCCTGCTGATAGTGATGCCACGGTTATTGATGAAACATTTAAAGTAAATGATCTTAATGATGAACAAAAGAAGCGATATCGCGAAGCTCTTAAGTCTTTAAGTATCAGCATAACTGAGGGATCTCCTTTAGACTGGGATGATAGAGGGTCTATCGAAAGTTTCGCCGAATCAGCAAAGCACCTGAATAAACTGAAAATTGGGACTGCAGATATAGATATTATAGCTAAAGAATCTGGTTTAGATAGACGTGTTGCGTTGCAGTTAGCGAGTGCTCTTAATGCTTACAGGGCGACTTATGTCGATCCGAAAACATTGGCAGCCACATTTTTAAAAAGTAAACTCGATATAGTAGAGGAAAAGTTTACTTTGGGTAATGAAGTAGTTTATGGGCCTATAAACCTTGAATATGTGCAACGTTATTTCAGGAAAGCGCACATAGTAGGGGTAAGGCAGATAGTGAATTCTGTTACTATAAATCGGAAGATATCTTCTGTATCATTTTTCGATTTAGATAAGATTACTTCCTCAAAAGGACTTGAGTTAGAACGCCGAGCAACTTCGCGAAAAATAGGTGAAATGGCGGCAGTGCTTGGAGGAATAGATATCTCAAGCCAAAAATCCGAGAGGCTAGTTAGATTATTAAATGAAGATTTGCATGCAGCACCTCAAGAGCTAGTTAAGGCAGCTAAGCAGGTAGAGGGTTATGCTACTATTTTCGAAGGCAAAATCGGCAATTGGGAGGGCTATACGCTGGAGGAGCATACTGAAACGGTATTACGAAATTTTGACGAGAACTATGCGGATAAGCTGCCGGTAGAATTCATTGCTCCAATGCGTCTATCAATACTTGTTCATCACCTCGGCAAGCCTTTAGAGGCTGAAATGACCGAGAAACATAAAATGAAAGAAAATAATGTTACTCAAGCCGCTGACTTTCTTAGTAAATTGGGTGTAGACGAAGGTTTAATATGCTTGATTCATGCTGTAATCGGCGATGGCGAACGATATGCTTTTATGATGGATGTTCGCGGGGAAGGGCAGCAGGCAGTAGAGGCAATTCGAGGTCTAGCTAAGAAAACGTTAGAAAAATTTGGCAGAAAAGAAGTTAGCGATAATTTAATTACAGGTTTTATAGAAATGTGCCGGATATTACAGGTCTGTGACGGAGGTGCTTACACTAGTATGGCAATTACTAGAAAAGGGGAATGGAGGGGACGACATCGTAATGCTCCATCTTTTAATAGCAGCTTTGCATACCCTGTAGGTATGGGAAAGCGTGACTTACGGTTGCGTAATCCGGGAGACAATCCGGCCCCAAAAGATCTGAGACCATCATTCCAAAAAAGACTTTTAAGTTAGTGACTAGCTAATTTTACTATACAAGGTCTAAATAGCGACTGTGCATCGGCGTGCAAAGAAATGCTTTTAAATAGTAATCGAAACATTTGTGAAGATAATCTATGCACGTAAAAAGCAAACTTAGGTTGACGTCGGGCATAAAAACCTGATTTTCAAAAACACTTTAAATATGCATTTGTTACTCTTCTTAGTGTTCTTAGTCCAAAAAAAGTAGAAAACAAAATGCGTGTATTACGTGCTCATCATATAGTAAACTTAGTGGATGTAGTGGATAACTTTTTTCCCAGAGAGTCGTCTAATCCTTTTGGCGGCATAACAGTTATCCTACACCAGAATGAATGTATTGCTCTGCTACTCTTTAATAGCTTTGTGGCTCCGCAACTCACTCTAAAAAGTGCCTACAACTGGGCTAAGACCTACTACTACCATAAGTTCCGTTTTTGTAGTTACAGATCTTTGGTTAGGAAATGCCATTAGCCCTGGTCTAGCATGCTATATATGCTAGACCAGCTACTGGAAAAGATACGGCTATCCGCATCATGGATTCCACTATGCTCCGTGTCTGTAAGTTAGTTAGAGTCAACCGACATAAGGCAGCAAAAGCCGTTGCCGGGTTTGGTTGCAATTGGCAAGAGTATACTTTACTCCTGCCAATGAACGGATAGTCCCCTTACACTAGACCACTATTCAATCTGTATAATCCGTATTTTCCCCGTGGTCTCTGCCACGTGGGTTCCTTTAGGGAGGGGAGTATGAGGGGAACCGTAGGTTCCTCTCATATGCCGCTATACTATATGGTGTGCCAATCACCAAAAGTAATCACTGCGCTTATGACACCCATTATCACCTGGTCTTTCCATTGAAATACCGCAAGGCACTTTTGAGTGCGGAAGTTGTTGCCACTATGCGTGACACCA
>DAHXNJ010000067.1 GCA_027365445.1 Candidatus Saccharimonadota bacterium
AGTTGACCTATTATAGGAACTAAAAGTAGAAAAGCATAACCACCTGACTTGTTAATGTCGTGTAGCCGGCGCATAAATAATGATATGGATATTGGTATAAATACGATAATTGAGATAAGACCTAATATGACGGCTATACCGTTTACGGCTGAAGCAAGAAATGAAGTCGATAAATTTATTGATCTAGTTGATAATTCTAGTATTGATGCTACGAAAAAAGGTACTAGAGAATAAATAAAACCAAGTAAGAAGCCAATTCTGTTAATTCTTCTATCAAACATTCCGATACTTAAAACAGTTTGTTGGTTGTCTGATATAGGTATCTTATTGACTAAGTTTTTTTGGCTGTTTGTTGACGTGTGATCTAATTCATTAGTTTTGAATTGTTTTTTACTTTCATCAACTACTTTGTGTGAAGTACTTATGAAATTAGAATTTTCAGGTAAAGAGCTTTCTTTCATAAAGTAATACTATCATAGGTGGTAGTATTTAACGTTTTGATTATAGGTATTCATTCTATGGTGAGCTTGACGACATGCAAAACAGTGATGAAGTAGTGATAGCTACTGAACAGTTTTTCAATGAGTACCGCCAAAAAAGAACACTAACCCTTAGAGGATTCAAACAGATCAGAGTTAAATAACAGGGAACTTTCGACATGGTTAGCCGTATAGATCAGCACCGTCATTAAACAGATCAGAATCGTTCTACTCTTCAAAAGGTGACATATAATATAAAGGTATTTAACAGCTTGAGCCATGCTTAAATAAGTTATCCTCACAGACTAATTATTGATATATATTTTTCTACAACCTTTATTAATTTTTTATCATTCGTAAAAAAAGCTTCGGCTTCTTGCTGAATAGCGCTAGCTAGGTGTATTGAATCACCAATTTTAATGCTATTTTTTCTTTGTAGAATAGCTGCCCGTTCGGCTATGTTCTCGGCTACTGGAATAAAGTTTAACTTAGGAACTTTGCGTAATGTCTCTAGGCTCGATAAAGTTGTTCCTGCTAAAAATTCAGTTATGGTAACGGTTGAGGTAACCAGTTGTTTACCGTCACTAGTAAATTCTTCAAGTATAGTCGCAACCTTTTTGCTATAAGGATCGTGTAACTCAAACAGGTAAATAAGTATGTTTGTGTCGAGGTAAAGCATATTTTGTCTAATCTTATTCCCAATTATCCCTTAGGTCACGGATTCGCTTAACAGGATCCTGTTGTTGGGCAGGCAGAGTACCGATAAAATCTCCGTAACTTGGCTCTTTCCTAAGAACCACCTCTTTGTCGGTCAGCCTTTCTATTACAAGCTTGTCGCCACTACGAAGTTTAAGCCTAGTTCTAACCGAACTAGGTATAACCACTTGATTTTTACTAGATATTGTAATTGTTTTCATGCCTTTACTTTATCAAAAAGTAAAGCACAAGTCAACAGTAAAGCAATATACAAGATACTTTCTGTTTAGACCAAGCAGTATTAGAGCCAAACCTCAAACTGCTAAATAGTGATTAAAAATAATCAGGTTTTATTGTGATTTCTGTACCTATATACTCATTTTCTACGTGGTCGTAGATAGAGCGCCACGGCTTTAGCCGTGGGTGAATGAACCCTTTCGGCGGTACAATGGTTGTATGCAAGCACAGCTGTCGGCTCATGGCACTTATCATCTCCAATATCATGTGGTTTGGGTATGTAAATACCGCCGAAAGGTTCTAAATCCTGGGGTCGAGGCGACCTTCCGTAAACTACTTCCGTATCTACAGCGAAGTGCCACGGGTTTACTCGTGGGTATCTATTTGGTGCCCCTTACTTGATATGTTTAGAAAAAATTATTATCAAGTAATAGTCAAAATGGCTAAGGAAATTGGAATAGCCATAGAGTATCCTGGCGGTGGTTTACAAAATAAATTATCTTGGGATTAGTGCGTACATAGGTTTGCCTGGAAGTCGTTTTCTAAACCCTGATTTAGCATTCAAAATATTGTTGTTATATGGCAAGTTAATCCAGGGGCCCATCCATAAATTGTTATAGCGAATTAAATAGTGGCCAACTGGATAAATTTTGGAGCGTCTTATTAATACAATAACTCCTTCTTTATAAATCAGTCTACTAATATGAGGCTTTACATACTTTGCCTCATAATCTAATTCAAACTTATTTAACTCACGCACTAAATCCTTAACCCAAAATCGTTGACTATTTGCTTGCTCTTCGCCTAACAATAAAGTTGCTTCTTGATACTTAACCCCAAGGGCAAATGCGAAACAGGCTATACCACAACCATAATCGAATTCTTGAGTTATGCTCTTGCGCATATTTAAGAGTCTAGAATTTAATTTTATATAAACAAGTAAATTGCAGGTTATTGCATTTGAATAGATTCCAGCTAAACCCTTGCTTTCGGCATGGGTGGTTGTACAATTGGTACCTTGGGTACAGTTTCTTTCGAGCACCTTTTAGCTTGGCTCGATAACCTTAGGCTTAATTTAGAATTAGTGGAGCTGTGAAAGCAGCTTAGTTGGAATTAACTCTCGAGAGACCTTAGCCAATTTTTCATCATTTGTTATAAATAAATTTGCATCGACACTTAAGGCTGTGGCCAAATGCATGGCATCGGGCAGTTTTAATTTAGGTCCAAACTTTAGTCTTAATTCACCGGCTCTAATGCAAATACTGTCATTAGCTGGAATAGTTACTAAGTTACTTATTTGTGAGAAAAACCCTTCGAGATCTAGTTGTTGACTAGAAACGCTAACGCTATAAACTTCGCCGTACACAATTGATGAAGCTGTGGCTTTATATTTGCCGCTGGCAACATCGCGTATTAGTTGTTGGGCGCTTGAACTATGTTCCTCTTTTGTGGATAAAGCTCCAATAAATACGTTGCTATCAATAGCGACTAACATATCGGCTTACTCTCCCCATTCGTCATCTCTGATTTTCCTAATCGCACCAGTTGCGTTAGAAGGAAAAGCTTTATCGTATTTTCCAAGATAATCCTCAAGAGATTTGTCTTTACGGAAGACAATCTCGGTATCAGAGACCCGCTGAACCTTAAAACGTTGACCTTCGGGGCTGTTGAGGCCAAGCGTTTTGCGAGCCGCTTTGGGTATTACGACTTGATACTTACTGGATAGAGTTACGATATCGGCTTTCATAAGTTTAACCATAGCAAATCGTTCAACGTAAGTCAAGAAGTTAAACGTAAATTATAATGTTAAACTTTATTCGAACACGTAGACGACCTATTTTCCCGCTGTTTGATATAAAGCAAAATGACAATGTCCTATCTGGTACCCCTTACTAGATATGTTCAGAAAAGAATACTAGATGGTGATACTAAATATTGCTAAGGAAGTAGAACTTGCAAAGCAGTGTTTAAATAGTTCTCTATTATTCAATTTTCCTGTATAGCCTAGGGGTAATTTCTAGAGTTAGGCTGGGGCCACCTTATTTATTAGTTGCCAAAAGTTCCTCATCAACCTTCTCACTTAGATAAACCTTCATTAATGACTGGTAGGGCACACCTTTTTTGTTTGCTAGAGCTTTAATATGAGCAAGTAATGGAGCGGGCAGTCTTATTGAAATTGATTCAGAAGACAACTTAAGGTTAGGGAATATGGTTTCCTCGGCCTTAGACCAGTCTATATAGTCAGCAGTGCTATGAGTATCCCAAAATTTTGCCTCTTCTTCGTTACTTTTGAAGTCTGGTATTTTCTTAAGATTCTTCATATTGTTTCCTCTCCTTTCTATCCATATCTCTTATGGATATGATTCTTATTTCCTCTCTTCTAAGGGTAAATGTGACCTGTAATCTTCTCTTATTCTTTGTTTGTCCTAAACCATGATAGCGTTGCTCTTTATCGGAAGAGTGCCTTATGCCTTTGTTTGTCAAGAAAGGCCTTTGGGTAAATATTTCTTCCGCTTCTTGGGTAGTCACATTATGCTTTATAAGGTTCTTACGAATATTGCCTGTATCCCACTGGAATGCAATTGTTTTAGGCAATATCTTCATCTTTAAAGTATATTCTTAGTATATACATTCGTCAAGAGTTACTCTTGTCCACTATTCATAGCTAAACCCTTATAGATAATTCGAACAGCTTGAAGCTGTAATCCAAGAATAATTTCAGTAGGATTGTTGTTCATTTGGTGCATTAAAATAAGGTCAATATTGACCTCAATAAACTTTGTTTAAGCTAACTCTTGGTCTATTCTCTCATCTAGCAAATTC
>DAHXNJ010000010.1 GCA_027365445.1 Candidatus Saccharimonadota bacterium
ATCTACACTCTCCTATTGATAAATTAATAATATACACAATCAATAATTGTTTTTGGTGCGGATAAGAGGACTTGAACCTCCACGAGCCAAAGCTCACTAGCACCTGAAGCTAGCGCGTCTACCATTCCGCCACATCCGCATCTACATTTTTATATGTTAAAGTGCTTGAATATATTAGTCGGTTTAAATAAAAAATACAAAAAATTAGCTAATCTAAGGCCGTTTATCGGTAACGTTAGCGGTAAGGATTTCCCAATTTTGCACATTATTAAATCGATCTTTTGATGAATTAATAACTGAATAATTCATACCATAAACTGTTTCTCTGGTAATATAGATAGTTCTTGGCTGATACAAGCCTAATGCTGGAGCATCTTTTTGCCAATCAGCGAGAAATGGTTGATATTTTATAACTCTTAGTGCAGGATTTAATCTGGTACGACCTGCCTCTAAGGATAAACTTGCTCCAACACTATCATATTCGGACAAATTAAGACCAGTTGATTTAGGCCTAAATTGAGATTTATCCCAATAAACAAAAACGTCTGGATCAACTCCAATTGAAATACCATCAAGTGTCGAGTTGTAATTATGATCCTGTAGAGTAGTCGTATAAGTACTAACCGACTCAAATACAGGCTTAAGATAAGCTCCAAGTGCATGCCATTGGCTTTTAAGTATACCTACAACAAGTCTGTTTTCTGGCGTATCAGTAGTAACAAGATTAAAAGATAATTTTTGATGGTTTTTATACCTATAGCCATTGTGAGACATAATCCACCCATCGCTAGTAAGTAGTTGTTTTGCTAAAGCTAAATTATTAGTCTGCTGAGCATATTTTGGATTATATGCCAGTTGGCCAATCAGCAAAGGCTCATTTACGGGTATTGTTTTATAGCCTAAGCGATTTATTATGGCTTGAGGATTGGCAGCCAATACCAAAGCCTTTCTAAGGTTAACGTCAGATAAAATGCCGCTACTAGTTTTAAAAAAGACATATGTACCAGCAGTAAGTAATTGACTATGTATTTGGACTGATGGTGTGATAGCTAACTGCTTAGGTATATAATCTAGGCCGGCAACTGCACTTAGTTGATTGGAATTAAAAGCGGAAATTAGCTGATTTTGATTGGCATAGGCATGCACTATAAATTCTGCTAATTTAGGTTTACCTAATACATAATTATTAAACGGTAGTAAGGCTATTGATTCGCTAGCATTCTCAGGTGTATTTCCACTTACCGCAATTGCGTGCCATAAAAATGGGCCAGATCCAATTGGATCAGAGGTATTAAAGGTAGCAGCTCTTAAATCAGCGGCATTAATAGAACCTAAAATGTGCTTTGGTAATATACCAACTGTTAAATTATAGGGAAAAGACGCTAAAGGATTTGGAAGTTTAAAAATGACCGTGAGAGGATTTAGAGCCGAAACACTTATTCCTTGCCAACTTGAGTATAAAGGAGACTGAGCTTGAGGATTTTGTATGGCTTTAATCGTAAAAACTACGTCACTTGCTGTTAATGGTTTACCATCCTGCCATGTTAGATGGGGTTTTAGGTTAACAGTGTAGGTTGTACCGGCTTTATTAATACTGTAGCCACTGGCTAAATCTCCTACTAACTTATTTTGATTGTTATAGGTAAATAAACTTGCAAAAATAAGCTTAGATAGACTTGTATCCACCTCATTAGTAGCATAAATTGGATTAACGTTATTAAGCGTCCCTAAAATTCCCTCATTATATATTCCACCCGGTACTGGTTGTATTGTCTGATAATAGCTCGACAAATTAATTATCTGCCATGAACTAATTAGTGCTAACAAAACCCAGAAAATTAACCAAGCAGAAACTAATCGGCGTACTGGCGCCAAACGTCCAAAGCGATTAATTACTAATTCTTCAAAGCTATCCTCTGCTTGATGGGATAAAGTTATAGCTCGTTTCTGATGTCTTAAGATTTGCTTACGAACTTTTTTGTAGCGCATTGTTTTGCTCTACTGTCTTATCCTATGGCACCAAGTATTAGGCATATAGCAAAAACCAATCCACAAACTATCGTTAGTCTAAAGATAGTCTTCTCTGTACCTCTCCTGGTAGTGTTTACTTCTCCCGCTCCCCCTAATCCAGCACCTAATGAGGCACCTCTTGTCTGGACCAAAATAAGCAAGGTCATTAATAACATTGCACCAAACGCTATATAGTCATATATACTCATTTATCTTCTCTCTCTATTATGGAACTTACTAAATAGTTTACCAGCCCAATCACCATACCAGCAAATATTGCAGCGATAAAGTCCTTAACATGCAGTTGTGGATACAGCCTACTAGCAAGATAAACGGTAGCACCGTTAATTATAATCATAAACAAACCAAGACTAAAAAGGATAGCAGGCAAAGATAATACTATTAAAATCGGCTTAATGATTGAATTTATAATAGCTAAGATCAATCCGGCAACTATAATTACATAGATACTATCGTATTGAATCCGAGTAGAGAGCAGGTTGGCAGCAATCCAAAGACCTAACGCACAGATAAACCAGCGCACTATTAATCTTATTAGAGGTTTAGTCATTTGTATTAATTCTAAATGAGCTTAAGCTTAGATGGCAAGTTTTTACTTAAAACTTTATTGCCATCATCGGTTATTAATATGTCATCTTCAATTCTGACGCCTATACTCTCGCTAGGAATATAAATACCTGGTTCAACAGTCAAGACAGTTCCCGGCTGAAGAGGTTGTCTATAGTCGCCAACATCATGAACATTTAAACCTAAGAAATGAGAAGTAGCATGAGGGAAAAAAGTACGAACTTCCTCCTCTTTAAGGCTAGTTATTAATTTTAGTTCTTTTAATTTGCCACCAAGAAATTTCATGACTTTATTTTCGTAGTCCTTTAGCTTGCTGCCCGGCTTTAATAAGTCAATTGCATACAATTGACACTCACTAACTGCATTAAATACATCCATCTGTCTAGTTGTTGGCTTACCATTACAGTACATCCTAGTTATATCTGCAGCATAACCAGATACACTCGCTCCAACATCCATTACTACCAACTCATCAGGATTAAGAGCAGCCGAATTAGCTACGTTATGTAGCGTACAGGCACGATTTCCTCCAGCAACTATTGGTTCAAAGGCATGATTTTGAGCACCTAGATATCTAAAACCCCTACTAATATCCGCCTCTATTTGGTATTCATACTTATAAGTTCCAGCTGGCTGTTTTAAAACATCCCTGAGCGTTTTATTGGTTATATCTATTGCCGCTTGAATAGCCTGGATCTCTGGTGCCTGCTTAATCATTCGCATATTAGCCAGTTCAGGTCTAATATCTACTAACTTAAGGTCATTTATATGTTTTTGCACTCTTTCTATAAACCTAGCTCTAGCCGGATTAGAATACATACCATATTGCTCTATAAACAGTGGGGCTGGGGCTAGTGTTGCCAAACTGTGGGTTTTTTCTAAGACTGCATCTAATCGCTTCCAACCACCTACTTCATTAACTATGTCAGTAATACCACAAGTTCCAGCTAAAGACTCCTGATCAATCTGGCCATCAAAAGAAACTCTCGTTCCCTCTCTAATCGGTACAATTAAATATTCTCTATCTTCTTCCATGACTAAGATAATATCTGGATCATCAATCCCTGTTAAATACCAAAAGTTAGCGTCCTGAATAAAAGGATAACTACTGTCAGCACCTCGCTGAATCATGCCGTTAGCGACAATAACCATCGGAATATCACTTGATACTTTTTTACGGAGTCTTTCTCGATTAGACTTAAAGAACTCAGGTGGAAAATTTATTAAATTCATTTTTATAGCTTAACAGATAACAGCAAATCTCGAATGTCTCTAGCTTTTTTTGGGCCCACTATTTGAATTAACTCAGCTTCATCAACCGTCGCCATATTCTTAAGTGAACCATATTTCTTAATTAATTTTATTCTAGTAGCTGGGCCAATACCAGGAATTTCTTCAAGTAGTGACACTGTAACCCTCTTAGTCTTTAGTGTCGAGTGGTAACTTACGGCAAAACGGTGACTCTCATCTCTAACTCGCTGCAATAGTTTTACTACATTACTACTCTTAGGAAGAGTTACTAATATATAATTATCACTCATTACAGCGTGTCCTCTTAGTCGTCTCATGCAATCGTGGTTAAGCACTACCTCGCTTCGATTAATATCTATAACAATCTGTTCTTCTCGTTTGGCTAAGCCTATAAAAGGTACATCTTTAGATTCTCTTTGATCTCTAGCCTTGATTGCCGCATCAAGCTGTCCTTTGCCTCCGTCAATTAAAACTAGATCAGGTGCGCCCCATCCATTTATATGATTAGGAGAAAAGCGCCGATAAATCGTCTCGTTCATATTAAAAAAGTCATTATTAATATCATTTTTAGTTTTAAACTTACGATATTGAGTCTTATTGCTAACACCATTAGTAAATACCACCATACTAGCAACAACATCACTACCCTGCATATGACTAATGTCATAGCCTTCAATTCTTTTAGGAAAATGTTTAAGACTTAGAAGTTCGGATAGTTCATTTAAACCCTGATCTTTAGATATATCTAGAAATTCTTTATCGCTAAAAACAATCTGTTGACTTAGTCTTTTTAAACTATTTAACTGATCTCTCAATTTGGCCGCTTGCTCAAAGTCTTCGTTTTTGGCCGCTTGTTTCATTTCCTTTTCGATATCTTTAACAATTGACAGCCTTTTTCCTGTTATATAAGCAATAAGCTTACGTAAGTTAGCCCTATATTCTTCCAAAGTCGTTCGGCCCTCTTCTAATCCAGGGTCAAGTCCAAGATGATAATGTAAACTAGCTCTTTTTTGATTAGGCTGACGTTTAGTCGCATAAGGGAAAACTCGCCTTAAAAGCTTTAGTGCCTGACGTATGGCAAGTACAGACATATATGGGCCAAAGTAACGAGCACCATCATCTAGTGGACGACGAGTAAAACTTACTGTTGGATAGTCACTGTCATAATCAATACGAACATAGACTAATGCCTTGTCATCCCGAAGCAATATATTATAACGCGGTAAATAGCGCCTAATTAGTTCAGCTTCTAAAAATAAGGCATCTATCTCACTTTCTACTTCCATCCATTCGAGGTCATCTATTTCTCTTATTAATGCGTCTGTTTTTGGGTCACGGTATCGGCTTTTTTGAAAGTATTGTCTAACCCGATTTCTTAAAATAGCAGCTTTACCAATATAAATAATCTCTCCCGATTTATCTTTATAGAAATAGACGCCCGGCTTAAGCGGTAAAATACTTAATTTGTCAGCTATTCTTTGATCAATTTGAACATTCATCGATAAAACCTATTTCTTAAAGAATAGTTAGCTGCTAACACCTAAACACTTACTAGGTTACATTTAAAACATAGACTAGTCTGTGTTTGACAATTACTACAAGCAAGAATCAATTCATTACAAGCCTTATTGGCGCAATTGATATATTCCTTAGTTTTAGCCTTACAGATATTACAACTACCTATTACTTTAGTATGTTCTGAAGCATCAATACTCATTCGATCATCAAAAACAAATAATGATCCTTCCCATAGACCGTCATCTTTGTAGGTATCAAGATACCTAACGATGCCGCCATCTAATTGATAAACGTCCTTATATCCTTCATCAATCATAAGTTTAGTTAATACTTCACAGCGGATACCGCCAGTACAATAAGTAACTACTGTTTTATCTTTAAGTGTTTCATATTTTGGGTTGGCAATTTCATGAGGCATATCCCTAGTATGATTAACGTCCAGTACTATCGCATCCTTAAACTTTCCAATAGCTGCTTCGCGGCTATTTCTACCGTCAATTAAAACCACATCCTTATTCTTTTGGTTAATCAGTTGATGTAATCCAGCTGGCGACAAACGCTTTCCGCCACCAACTATTCCCTTATCGTTAACTTCTAATTTTTTGGTATTAAAACTAACCAGCTCAGGCCGTACTTTAACGCTAAGTCTAGGAAAGTTGTCGCTAGAACCATCACTCCATTTAAATTCTATATTTTTAAAACCTGAATAGGTCTTGGTTTGCTTAACATACTGTTTAAGGTCACTTATCTCACCACCAAGAGTACCGTTTATGCCATGATCTGCTAGAATAATCCGTCCCTTTAAACCTAGAGAAGAAGCTAAACTTGTTTGCCATAATCTTACTGCCTCAGTATCGTTAATAGGACAAAACTTATAATAGAGTATTATTTTTTGCATCCTTCTATTTTACTATATTTTCATTATCCCTAAATTAATAGATATATTATTAAGGCTGAAATTATAATTAAGAAAATTATAAACCCTATATTGCTT
>DAHXNJ010000021.1 GCA_027365445.1 Candidatus Saccharimonadota bacterium
GTAGGGTATTTTCCAGCCCTTAGAAGTGGAAGCTATACGTTTGGAATTTTCGTTATTAGCATAATAGATGGCAACATCATCGCTATTTTGATAGCGAAAAAGTTGAGTTTTAGCATTAAAATAGTCATTAATTTCTGGGTGCCAATCTAAATGCTCAGCTACGACCATTAAACAGACGGCTATGTGAGGCGACTTTTTAATATCGATTAATTGAAAGCTGGATAGCTCTAGCACTACCCAATCTTGTGGTTGAATATTCTCATTTAAAAGTTCTAAGGCCGGTTTTCCAATATTACCGCCTAAGTGTACTGTTTTACCCAAGGAAGTTATAAGTTTGGCAATTAGAGTAGAGGTAGTACCTTTGCCTTTTGTGCCAGTGACCCCTATGATATTTTTTGTTGGGCAAACATTTAAAAATTCATTAGTGTTGCTGGTTATTTTATCTTTAACATTTTGATTAGAAGCCTCTAATATGTCGGCTGGTTTTATGATTGGCGAGCGGACGATAAGGTCGAAACGAGAGATATCTGCTAAATAATTATCGCCGATTTGAGTCTGCACCCCTTCTTCGACGGTGACATTATTGATGTCACATATAGTAATGTCGCCTTTATCTTTCCAGTATTCATAAGAAGAATGACCCTCTAGACCGTATCCTATTATGGCTATCTTCATATCTACAATATTCTAACCAACATGCTTTTTGACTAATTCAAATACTTGCCTAGGTGTCATATTTGCTTTAAGTACGACTGCGCATACTCCAAGTGATCTAACGGAGTCTGGAATTTCTTGTTCACCCATATTAGTTAGAATAATAACCTTTATGTCTTTACCCCAGCTGCTTTTACGCATTTCGGCCAATACTTGGTCGCCGGTCATTTCTGGCATCATAAGATCAAGCAAAACAACATCAGGTTTCATTGATTCTATAAGTTCTAGGCCTAGTTTGCCATTCTCTGCCGTATCAACCTTATAGCCTTCCGCTTCAAATTTAAAACGGTACATTTGTGAAATAGTCTGATCATCTTCAACGATCGCTATTTTAGTAGCCATAATTAGTATCGTATGCCAGAAAAGCTGGATTTACAATTCTATTTTAGTATTTCTTCTATAATCTCAAGTACTTGCTTGGGAGTATGATGTGCTTTAACAATGTACCGATCTACGTTCAACAGTCTTAAGCCTACAGGGGCCTCATCTTTGCTGATGTTGGTTAATATGATAACTTTTATTTGAATACCCCAAGGTTTCGTTCTCAGTTTTTCTAACATAATATCCCCGGACATAACAGGCATTTTCAAATCTAAAAGGATCAATTCAGGTTTAATTGACTCGATGATGCTTAATCCCTCTTCGCCATCATAAGCTAGGCTAACTACATAACCTTCACTCTCAAGTTTAAATCGATACATGTGAGCTATAGCTCGGTCATCTTCAACGATAGTTATTCTATGTTTGTTAGCAGTAACCATAATCTGTTGACATCTTATAACTTTTATGTTAAATTTCAAAACAGTACTTTACAAGACAATAACAGCATCTTTTCCGCAAGCGGAGGAGGATGCTGTTTTTATATATAAGTTATTTATCAATGGAAACAACTTCAAGCAATAAGGCAGAGCCTCATTTTATTAATAAAGCGAAACAGGTAGCAGCTGGATTAGCTCTTACTGCGATAGCTGCTGGAGGAGGTGTATTAGCTGCTGAAGGTGCAATTAGCCTTACACACGATATTGCAATAACAACTCCACACGCAGAACCATCAAATATGTTAGCAGATGGTTTTACTTTGCTTGAAGAAGCTGGAGCGGCAGTGGGAGCTGCGGTATTACTAAAGCGCGGATTAAGACATTTTAAATTAGCATATGATACACAAGAAGTTGCACTTGATGAGGTTGCTCATAGCTCTGCAAAAACTAAAACAATTATAGGCCATCGGGTTCCTAGAGTTTTAGCAACGTGCGGCTTGTTGACAACTTTTACCGGTGTAGTTGCTGGAAACTTTTTTGATGTTGCGGATAATGTATCTAAATCTCAATCAAACATAGCTGGTCTTTTTAATGGCGTTTTACCACAATCGGCAGGACAGAGTTTTGTAATCAGCAATAATCCTACGCCAAATATGCTAAATAATAGTAATGTTAGTAGGTCGGAACTTGATCAAATTGATTTAAAGGCAAAAACAGATGGTGTTAAGATTATTCCGATTCTTCATGCTTGGGGTGGGGGTTCTTATAATACTAATCCTAGCGCTCAAACAAACAATAATCTTGAATTCTTAACTATTGGCTTACCAGATAACGAAGTTAAACTTCCCCTTGCCGACGCTCAATGCAATAACGTTCAAGTAGACGTATCTTCTGCATTAGGAGTTAAGCCCGGAGAGTTTTTTGATCTACAGGGTCTTAAAGTTGAAGTTGATGGCTTAATTCAAGGCCATGCAGGCTTTAATCTTCTACCAGTTATTTTAAATAATACTGATTACAGTAATTGTCTGCTTAGCAATAATTCTAGTTCTTATAATATGATTGTTACTGAGGGTAGTAAAAGTAATATAGAATCGATCATTAATTCAGTTAATGCCAATAATAAAGACGCCTCTAAAAGACTTTATGCCGTTACTACTAATCAGTTTATTAATAATGCTGAAGCTACTGGTAAAAATGCAGTAAATGGATTAGTTCTTGAAGCTATGATGATAGGCATGGCATTAGGTGCTGTTGCTCTAAACTATAAGACAAGCCAGGAATTAGCTAATAATCGGAGTCGTAATAGGATGCTTAAAGCAAATGGTTACGATGAACATATGATTCTAAAGATATACAAAGAAAAGGCTGAAGCCGATGCAGTTTCATCTGCTTTGTTGGCGATGCCAGGAACGCTTATAGTTGATGCTTTGGTAAATCATGCTCAACCAGGTGGTGCATTGGGAGTAAATCTTGAGACCTATGCCGCCGTTACTGGATTGTTATGGACAGTTAATAGATTAAGTACTTTAAGAGCGGTTAGAAAAGAAGCTCTTAAAATGTCTAATGAACGGAATAAATCATGAGTAATCCTATATTATCTGCAGAGAAAATAGCGTATTACGATCAATTACAAGAGTCCTCTTTTGTATTAAATAAGGGCTTTACTACA
This sequence comes from Candidatus Saccharimonadota bacterium, assembly GCA_027365445.1. Taxonomy (GTDB): domain Bacteria; phylum Patescibacteriota; class Saccharimonadia; order Saccharimonadales; family UBA4665; genus JAJZWH01. The sequence continues at coordinate 3,142 of DAHXNJ010000021.1, forward strand.
TTAATGGGACCTTCAGGCTCCGGTAAGTCGACATGTGCACAGCTTTTAATTGGAGCTTTAGGTCTTTCTTCTGGAAGAATAGATTATCTATCCGACAAGGGTACTGAGGTTTTGAGTATAGTACCTGAAACTAAAAAGAATTTATTCAATCGATTTCAACTAGAGACAGCCCAAAATAGAAGGATTAAAAAACACGTTATTCAATATTGTGGTTACGTAGCTCAAGCTCCTGAATTGCCTCAAGATATGACAGTTAAAGATTATATATTTAATATAAGAACGGCTGCAGGCAATAAGATTGATGTTGGCTATGTTGATTGGGTATTAGATAGGTTAGGAATAAAAAAGAATATTAACAAGAATGCATCAAGCCAATCGGGTGGTGAACAGCAACGAACGGCAATTGCTTTTGCGCTTGCTAACAAGCCTGAATTGTTAATTGCTGATGAGCCTAATGCATCTCTTGATTCTGTTTCTGGTAAGGAAGTTATTGAATTTACTAGGTCTTTAGCTGATCAAGGAATGTCTGTCTTATGGATAACACATACACCAGAGCATGTTCAATATGCCGATCATTTGTTAGAAGCAAAAGATGGAATAATAAGGGAAGCATAGGGAAATAGTATGGCAATAAATACTTTCAAAGAAACTATTGGCTTAGAACCGCAAAGTTTAAGGCATGATGTCTATGAACACTACTCTTTTAATGAAAGATCAGACCCTGAATTAGTGCAGACCGCTTTAAGGGTTCACGCAGAAGGTTATACGACAATGGGTTTTGTTAGTGATGATGCGGTAGACAATGATGGAAAGCTAATTGATTCTATTGATCATGCAAGAGGAGAGTTCATTGATTATTTTCTTGCAGTAAATCCGGTTAATGCTTCAGATATGTCAACAATGAGAAAGATTAATATTCCTCCTGGGGGATCAGTAGAGAATTTGCCTGCTTTTCAGTTGACTAAAGATGGGTTATATGAAGAAGGAGTAACATTATTGGAAGATTTAAAGCAGGATGGTTACCAGATAAAAGAAATCGCTGGTTTAGCTAGAACTAAGGAAGCTTCACCGAAAGCGGTATATGAATTATTAAGAGACGCTTTTCAGGCTTCTTTACTGCAAAATGAGGTTTGGTTTTTTAGTATCGTATCTAGTACTTTTGATTCGCTTACTAAATATTTTGGTAAAAGCACTTTTAAAGTTATTGGAGAAGACATAAAGATTAATGACTATAGGGTAAATGAAAGAATACAACTAAGGCCATCCTTACTAATGGTTGATAAGCTTTTTGAATCAATGATATATGATATTGAAAATTCAAAAGGGAATAAAGAAAAGCAAAGAATATTAGGTATGTTTCTTTATTTTAGCGATGGATTGCCTAGAGATAGGATGGGCGTAGGGCCAACAAGTTATAGGGATAATTTACTAACATTTTTAGCTCAAATGGAAAATTCAAATGAATAATGAAATATCACCAGCACAAAAGTATATGCGGGCTAATTTAAGAGATAGAAATTTATGGTCTAAACCCGAAGAGTATGATCTTAGTCAGGATTTGGATCGTAAAATTTGGGATAAAAAATTTGATAATAATCAAGTTAATTTTATACACGATAGACTAGATTTAATAGCAGATGATCTATTTAGCATACTTCTACCTAATAAAAAAGAAGACTTTGGTTTAAGACAAGAATATAAAGAGGACATTTTAGGACAAGGAATGGAGTACGGAAAATGGTTTTATTTTCCATGGTCTAAAGAAATGGTACATTATCCTGATAAAGTAGAACTTCGTATGCTTAGAACTGCAAGGAATAAAGAGCTTATTGATGAGCACGAACAGAGTCTTTTGTATGCATCAACCATTGCTATATTTGGATTGAGTGTCGGTAGTAATGTTGTTGACGAGTTAGTCATATCGGGAATAGGTGGTAAGTTAATATTAGCCGATCCAGACATAATAGATCCAACTAACCTTAATAGGATTCATGGTAGTTTTAGTAATGTAGGTTCAAAAAAAGTTGATCATGTCGCCAGAAAAATAAGTGAAGTAGACCCGTACATAGAGCAGGTTCATATTAGTGAAAAAGTTACACGGGACGTTCTTTCTGAAATTGTCGAAGAGCATAAACCCAATATAATGATTGACGAAGTAGATGATTTTTCTGCTAAGGTTGCAATTAGGGATAGAGCAAGAATAGGTAGGGTTGCTGTGATAATGGCTACCGATTTAGGTGATAAGGCTTTAATAGATGTAGAACGGCATGATCTTGAAAGGACTAAACCATTTAATGGTAAGTTAAAACAAGATGAATTTGATTCTATGCTATTAACAAATGACCCTGAAAAAGCAAAAAAACTACTACCAAAAATTATAGGTATAAGAAATGTGAGTCCTCGTATGCTTAATTCTTTTATGGAAGTAGATAAATCTTTGGCTGGTATTCCGCAGTTGGGCATAACAGCGACAAACGGAGGTTCGCTTGCTGCCTTAGCATCTAGGGAAATCATACTTGGTCGTAGGCTAAATTCGGGTAGGTATGTCAAAAATACTTTAAAGTTGAAGTCACCAACATCTTTTTCTCATAATATTAAGATTTTTAAAAAGTTTATTAATAGTTCTAAACATTAGAATAGTAATGTTAGTCTTTTCCAATTCTAAAATGATGCTTAAAGTGTAGTAATTATGGCAGCAAGTTAAATTGTTAATATTTTAAAGCTTTATTGACTCCCACATAGCCTGCTTCTGCAGTTGCATTTCTTCAGTCCACCGGGAATCACTTAAAGCATAGGCTTGCAGGTCAAGTAGGTCAAATGTAATACCTGGTTTTAGATACTGTTTAGCGTTAGGTAATAACTTTAATTTCTCATAGGGCATCATGTAGTTTTCTTTAGGGTAGCTATG
>DAHXNJ010000022.1 GCA_027365445.1 Candidatus Saccharimonadota bacterium
AGATTTTGTAAATGAAAGCAGGACGGCTTCAAATTTCATAAGCTGAAGATTACAGATTCAATTTAACTTTTTCTCATCCTCTTTGGATAAATTTGCTTGTAAAGGTTAATGGTTCCCTTGTTTGTACTAAAAAAGGGAACTTAGTATAAACTTTCGTCTACACACATCTAAGATACAGACTTCGTCTGAAAACAGTGCGCCAAATAACTTCAGTTTGTTAAAAAAAGCTATTTTTGATATTATTCACCCTGTATTTAGGCATGGGCTCGTAGTGAAGAGGCCTATCACGCCTCCCTGTCACGGAGGAGATCGCCGGTTCAAATCCGGTCGGGCCCGCCAAGTAAGGTTGACATATATGCAAGGTACTTCTATACTCCTTACATGAATACACGAAACGTAACTATTACAAGCAAAAACCAGATCACGTTACCCAGTGAATATGTAAAGGCTCTTCATCTTTCTCAAAGTCGAGTCTTGGGAGCGGAAATATTAGACGGCAGGATAGTGCTCTCACCCAAGCCTGCTCTAGGTGATGCTATGAAGCAATTCTGGGGTAAGCACAGCGCAAAGCATCCTTTGACGAACAATGAACTTAAAGGGGCCATACGTACAAGCTCTACAGAAAGATCTGCAAAGGCTAAATGAAGTATATTGATACGAATGTATTAGTGCAGGTTATTACCGGTGACGATAAAGCATTGGCTGAAAAGGCGATAGCGCAAGTACAGAGTGGTGCTCAAAATGAATTTAGTATCTTAGATGTGGTTTTGGCTGAACTTTGTTTCGTATTAGAATTTCATGACTATAAGATGACCCGGCTAGACATTGCTACGGCTATAGAAACTCTTTTAGCTATACCACAGATTTTTGTAACCGATACTACGCTCCGCGCTCTTAGGTTATATAAAGAACATCCTAAGCTTGATTATACTGACTGTTTACTGTTTGTTGTCGGTGGTAAGAATGGAATTGTGACATTTGATAATGATTTACGTAAAATTCTTATGTAGGTACGCAGAGTTTAGAAAATATTTCCAAACCTGGCCAGCTACGGCCCGCCAAAGTAATACTGTCGACAGCTAGGTGTTACTTATATATAATGAGTAATATGAATTATACTTACAGTATTACTAGTAAAGGGCAAATCACCATACCTAAAGAGTTTCGTGAGAGGCTTGGTCTTGATAAGCTTGGCAGGGCTACCCTAAGTATTAATGATAATAATGAAATAATCATAACCACACCTAAAGCCTTGAGTGAAGTCCGTGCTCTATTAAATAAACCTTCTTTTAAAGATAAAACATCCGAAAATGAACAGGCCATAGGAAATCAATTGGCAGATAAGTATGCAGTTAATTAATACCAATATCATATTAAGATGGTTACTAGGTGATCATAGCGAGTTAAGTCCTGAGGCAGAGAAATTAATAGAGCGGGCAAAGCCATCATCGCTATTAGTTACTGATATTGTGGTTGCTGAAATTACTTATATCCTACGAGGTACAGGGCGAGATCGTAAACAAACCAGTGAAGCTCTTCTTTTAATTGGCCGTACAAAGGCTCTTAAATATGAAAACGAAGAACTAGTCATGACAATTATTAGGTTACTTGTTGAGACAAGACTAGACTTCGCAGATTGCTACTTGTTAGCTAGAGGTCGTCGAGAAAATTTAGGATTAGCAACTTTTGATAAACCTTTAGAAAAACTATTCTTAGAAAAGAAATAGTTCCAAGCCTGGCAAGCTACGGCCCGCCAAACTATACACAGAGCTTCTCAGTAAGCTCCGAGTAACCCCCGTTATTGGAGGTATTTTTGTTAATATTACTGTAGTTAAGGAGAGAGATCCCTGGAGGGTAAACACATTAGATCAAGCTACTAATTGACAAAATATATTTTGGACTCAGCTAGGTTTAAATAACCCTTACTAGCATTAACAACAAATCCTGAGCAAAAAAGTATCCATCAATTAGCTTATTGTTGAGCAGGACAACCCGACCACCTTACACTTTATGTTTTCAAAAAGTATTAGCATATGTTTATCCGCATTTTATTCATAATTTTTTTTCAATCGACAATCCATAAAACAAATGTCTGTCAAAAAAATGAAGCGATAAACCTATTTATGATCGCCCATGTTGAACATCAGAAATATATCCACTAATCGTACGTGCGCCTAAATATATACCCACCATTGACGCCACCTTCCCTGACTGCTTTAACCAACCTGCTTTAGTAGGTTTATTGTTTTTGTTAGTAAACGTACCGTAGCCATTTAAAATTATTGTTGACCACTGAGCTAATGTCGCAAGCTTACCGTCTCTTGATACATGTATAGGAATATTACGCTTTTTTGCATAAAGACTTATACCAGCATTAATTAAATGATTAGCCATAAAAATTCCAGCAATCTTCTTAGTCATAACGTCATTATTCGCTAAAGTAGGCAGCGTCACAAAAGCTTCTAATTTATCGATAGTCGCATCTAATTTTTCCCCTAAAGGAGCTTTGGTACCAGTTTCTTCAGCAACAACGCCATCAAAAACATCCATCAACCTACCGACGGCTATTTTCGTAAATCCATTTTTATAATTTTCTTGCTTAACTGAATGCAGTCCAGATAAAACCAATCCGAATCCGAGCACAGAAACGACATTAGCTGGAGTAATAATACCTCCACTAGCTGCTGCAACTTGTTGACACATATTTCTTTCTTTTGAAGGAATTAAATCCCATTCTGCTACATTAGCTGATCTATGTAAATTCATTTATTTATCCTTAATATTAGTGATTCAAAAATATTCAATATACCAATCCATTTACAATCTAATACATAGCCCGTTATTAATTAAGTACCATTAAGATTCATCTCTCAGTTTACTTCATTTATGCAATCATTACTCAAATACAGCGAGTCATGAATAAGACGCCTAAATCTTCACTTCCTTTTTTAGATATTATAGTATGTCTATTTTGTTTAAATCTAATAAATAACTGCTGTTTGAGGCTATATATTTTGCAAACTTCAAAATCAACATTAAATAAAAGCATCGATTCCATTCTATAGGCTCCGAGTCAGAATCATCAGTAGATACTCCTACATTTCTATATATCAACTATATCTAACCACTTTTGAAGTTCAACTTGAATCTTTAGACAGTTCTGAACTATTTTTGTGTTCATTAAATATAATCTGGATTTCTATTTCTTTTTTGGTTTTATCATCTTTGTTCAAAATAAAAACATACCTGCAAGCATTGTCTACGCTAATTCTTTTTTTGGAGCATTCATTTCTAAATCATAATATTTAGCTATCTAGTTTATGCCCTAATTCAAATTACTGTTGTCATTCCGCTTCAATTAATAGTCTTTTGAGCTCTTAGTCTTTTCCAATTCTAAAATGATGCTTAAAGTGTAGTAATTATGGCAGCAAGTTAAATTGTTAATATTTTAAAGCTTTAATGACTCCCACATAGCCTGCTTCTGCAGTTGCATTTCTTTAGTCCACCGGGAATCACTTAAAGCATAGGCTTGCAGGTCAAGTAGGTCAAATGTAATACCTGGTTTTAGATACTGTTTAGCGTTAGGTAATAACTTTAATTTCTCATAGGGCATCATGTAGTTTTCTTTAGGGTAGCTATG
>DAHXNJ010000028.1 GCA_027365445.1 Candidatus Saccharimonadota bacterium
AAATTAGTATATTTAAGTTTACAAAAATAAGTTATTCAAGCATACTGCATCAAATATGTCTGGTAATAAAAGAGCATTAATTGAAAGCCAAATATTAAGCTCGGCTATGGTTATGACCGAGGGCATAGTTATGTCTTCATATTTACATCGGGATAATACTCATGGTAGCGTCGAGCTTTCGCCAGCTGCACAGACTACAGCTGAAGTATTAAATTGGATGTTGTCGGGCATGACACCTCTAGAATGGAAGGTAGTCCATCTAACGCATCATGCATTCCAAGATACTGAGCCTAAGGCTGACCAGTGGGAGATGATTCAAAAGCAATATCCTGGGGCTCCGCTTGAGGCTTTTCGTGATCCTCATTCGCCAATTATAGAGGGTCATTTAAACGTTTTATTTAAGAACGGCATTTTGTATTATCCAAAAGCAGCAAAGGCTATATTGCCTTACCTTAAAAAATTAGAAGAAGATAATGTACCAAGAGAATTATGGCCACCACATTTAGCCCACGTAGATTTAAGTCAAAGTAAGTTTGAGAATACTATCGATAAAATTCCGCACGGTAGGTTACTTGGACTATTTGCAACAGCTGGTGTAATTGCGGCTACTAGAGGACCAAAGACGGCAGCTGTTACAATGGTTGAATATTTACCTTTAGTATTGCTTTTGGGTGGTGGTGTAAATATGATGGGTCACACTGGGCAGGTAGAGAGTGAAATTGAGAGAATGAGAGTTATTTTAGGCAAGAAAGCGGCTGTACCAGACGAAAACGGGTCTTATGCTTCAAATTTCTTCAAATACCTAGCTTTTCTTACGGCCGGAGAAGCTAGTCATGGCGATCACCATAAAAACCCAGGCAATCCGTTTATAACCAGTGAAAATAATGTTCTTAAAGATCCATCCAGTATCTTATTGAAACTATTGTCCAAAATGAGCATCAAAGGTAAACCCCTAGCTACATTTCCTTCTAAAAAAGCAACATAATATTAGGTAACTAAGAAATTTTACAGCTTACGATATTCGTCTCATTATAATGAAAAAAGTATGAAAAATGATAAAGCTTATGAAAAAGGAATGATTCCGCAGCATGTGTGCTTGTTGTATAGAACTAAAGATGAAAAAATTAAACTTTTGACTGAGTATTTTAAAGAAGAGTTAGAGAATAAAAAGTTATGCTTATTGGTCACTTCCGAAAAATCTGAAGATATTCTTGAAAACTTTAATAGATATAAACTAGATATTTCTCCAGCTATAAAACAAGGTGCTTTTAGAATACTAGGAGTTAAAGAAACCTATTTACCTCATGGCAAATTTTTTGCAGATTATATGATCCATAATATACATGAATTCATTGAAGATGCTAAATCGTTAGGCTATTCAGGATTATCGACGGCAGGGGATATGTCTTGGATATATGAAAACGGTAAATTTTATAGCGAAGCTATTAATTACGAGTCAAAAGTTAATGAGTTAACTCTTCCTGGTTCGGACTTTAAAGGGGTCTGTATGTATCCATTCAAGCAAAAGTTTATAGAATCCTTACAAGATGCTCTGAATATTCATCCATATCTAATTTATAAAGGAAGTAATATGCATATAAATAGCTAAGGTAAGATATAGAATCTTTTTAGCATTTTATATCTAAGTATTATAATTTAAGTCAATAAGTAGAGAGAGGATGTTTGATGAAAAAAAATGTATCTATTGTAATAGGTGTAATTGTTATTTTAATTGTTGTTATAGGTGGTTATGCGGTTCTTAGTCAAACAGCTAAAAAAGCTTCGCAAACTAATCGGCCGATTAATAACAGTTCGGTTAAAAAAAATACAGTAGCTATTAATAATTCAATCGTAAAAACCATGTTTAATTCTAAGTTAGGCAGTTATCTTACTGATCCAAAAGGTAATGCATTATATATCTATAATGCTGATAAATCGGGTGTAAGTAATTGCTACGGATCATGTGCAGCTATATGGCCGGCATATCAAGATAAGGGCTCAACGACTGGATTACCTAAAGGTTTTGCAACTATAAAAAGAAAAGATAATAACGAAATACAATATACCTTTAATGGAAAACCGCTATATTATTTTAGCGGCGATAAGAAGGGTCAAGTAAATGGCAATGGTGTTGCTGGTTTTTATGTTGCTAGACCTTAACATAAACAATGTCTTAAGCAGCTATAAGAGCATATTGAGCGGCTCTATGTATACTTGATTGGCTAATATTTCTGGGAATTATTTCTATTTTTGTTGCTTTTGCTAAATTATAAGTAATAGCATCAATTTTTCCTTCACGAATAGATTCGGTAGATTTTACTTGTCGTACTCTACCTGCATAAAGCGCCGCATCGATCATCTCAATAGCTTTGATACAGACATCTAGGCTATCTAGAATTGCGGCTTCAATTAGATAGGTTTCCATAACATCTATTGGTGGAGGGGTGACACCATCATAGGTAAAATGAATATTATTATGATCTTCCCTTAAGAGCCAGACGCTATTAAAGCGATGTTCTCTGAATTCCTTGGTCGTTTGATTATCCTGATAAATGCAGCGTGGCCAATACATGTGGTGGCGGTCAATAAATTGATGTTTTGATTTCCCTGAATTATTTTTGGATATTGCTTTTAAAGTCTCTTTTGTTGGTGGTAGCACAAGTCCAAAACAATTTGTTTCGGGCTGATGCTCTAGTCGCATACTACCCTTTTTCCACCATATTGTTTAGTGTGTAAATCATAACCTTAAGCTTAATATATTATAAGTAGTAGCTAAAATGCAATAACTCTTTTCTTTTAACCTTTATATTATTCACAATATTTGGGTAAGTCAGGTGGCTGTATGCCTAAAGCCTCTAATATAGCTACGATACTTCTAAAAAACTATTTGAACTTTACTAGTTAATTTAGCTAAATGAGATCTTTAGTGTTTATATAAATTTTGATCAGTAATCTCTAGTAGTCTAGATGGGCTCATCTATAGAATAATGGCTGTGGTTTCAATAGAGATCCTTTCTTATGTCAGGCTCTATTTCATTTTGAAATGCCTTTCTTATACTGCTAGTAATTAGCTATACGCTACTTTCGTAGGTATGGCATCAAGTGGCTAATTCATTATCGCTAACCCTACCTGGATCAATTTTAATTAGACTATTTTGCAGGAGTTAGTCTTCTTGCTGTGGTTAGTTATATAAGGATATAGGATACCGTGTTAATAATGCTTAATTTCTGAAATAGGCAATGCGTTTAATTATAAATATTAAGCTTATGTTAAAACTATTGCATTAGGTCTAGTATTCAATTAATCTTATAATTACAAACAATTAAAAAAGGAAAATAGATAAACATGCAAAAACATATTAATAAAATAGGAATAATAGGAGTAGCGATGTTTCTAGCTATGGCTGGAAGTGCAACGGTTTTTGCGCTACCATCACAAGCTAGTGTTCATGCTCAGACGACGCATGTAGCAGCTTCTACTAACGTTAGTAGAAATTCGCATAAACCAAGCCAAGCTACGACAGGCAAAGCAAATGGTGCGGCTCACTTAGCGGCAGCTCAATTAACGGCTTGTACGCACAGACAAACGGCAATTAATAATATTATGCTGAGAATAGATACACGCGCCCAAAATCAAATAAACTTGTTTTCAACGATCGCAACTAGAGTTGAGGCTTTCTATACTAAACAAGGTAAAACTGTAGCTAATTATAGTCAATTGGTAGCAGCTGTTAGCGCCGCCAAAGCACAGGCTTTAAGTGATTTTGCTACTGTTAAGACAAACAGTACATTTAACTGTTCTTCAAGTAATCCAAAAGGTATGGTTACTGCATTTCAGGGTTATTTAAAGACAGAAATTAGTGATCTTCAAAATTTTAAATTAGCAGTAAAGAACCTAATTGTTGGCGTAGCTTCAGCTAACGGAGCAAAACTATCTGCTTCAACTAACGTTAGTTCGACTTCTACTTCTGCTCAAACTTCAACTAACGCAAATCAAGGAGTAAAGAATTAATGAAAAAACAATCAGGTTTCGCTACGGTAGAACTTGTAGTCGTAGTTATAGTACTTGCTGTAGTAGCAGGTGCTGGATACTACGTAATGCATAACAATGCAAAATTAAACCAAACAGCAGCAACAACAAGTACAACTGCTGCTAATAATGTGCCGCCAGTTACTACACCCCCGGCACCACAGATTACGACTACTGCTAGCCTTAATACCGCACTTCAAGTCTTAAATCAGACAAGTGTTAGTTCAAATGCTACAGATAGTAATAGTCTTACTACTCAGTCATCAGGATTCTAAAATAGTTTTCTAGAATTCTATAGTTAATAAGCTAGTGATTCTAAGTAAGTATTAGTAGGTATTTAATTTCTTAACTTCTTGTCTAGTCTCGACAATTAGAGTAGTAAGCCCTACCACTACGACGCTTAGAATTACTAGTATTATGGATAGCCCGATATGAGCTAGATTATGGATGTGAAGACCAGTAGATATGTTGGCATTAGCTATACTAGGAGCAATAACACCCAGTAAGCCGCCTAATATAAAAGCTAAGCCACCATAACTTAGAGTATTGCCTGCAGTTAGTAAGGCAATTTTTCTTATTGACTTTTCAGATAAACCTTTATGAGAAGCTATGTAACCAAATAATGCTCCTGCTAAGACTTGCATAATCATTGTGCCGATACCAAATAATGCTCCAGGAACCCAAGCGAAAAGAACTGAGTGAGTAGCAGGAGATATTACGGTATAGAGGATTAAAGCAAAGGCTCCAAAACCCCATCCAGCCACAAAACCGTGTACTGCCGGCATCCAAGGTCTTGGATCTTGTAGCCATTGTTGGGAAAATTTATCTTCTTCATGATGTCGTTTTAAAAAGGGAAGTTCTAAATGAAAAATAGATTTTTTCTTAATTATAAAAAAGCCTGCAATCGCCATTAGAAGACCTACAATAATATAGACAAAGCTATTAAGACCTGCAAAGACATAAAGTCTAGATAGACCTAAATATGCCAGTTCACTAGCAATTGCTCGTTGTAAGGTAAAAGCAGCTGAGAATATTAGCCCTGCTCTTAAGCCTTTTTTAGTTGAATAACTGCCTATGGCATAGCTAAAAGTAATTGGCCAAGTATGTTCGTCCGGAGTTATACCATGCACCATTCCAAGAATTATTGATAATAAAATTATACTTAACCAACCGGATATATGACCCGGATTATACAGGTTTAGAGCTAGAATATTCGTCATCATAAAGCATACTTATGATCGCTTATTTTAAAAATAATTGCAAATGAGTTGCAAAAAATGTTATGTTTGCAACATGACAAAAGTAAATAATAGTTTGTTTAATGAATTATTAAAGAAAAATGGTGCAAGTATTACATCTCAACGAGGCACTATTTTTGAAACAATATATGTTAATCAGCCTATTTCTGCTGTTGATCTTGTTAAATTAATGCAAAATGAAGTAGATAGGGTTAGCGTCTATCGTACAATAAACTTATTCCTAAAATTAGGAATAGTTCAAAGAATCAATAACGGTACTAGCTATTTACTAGAGTTAACCGATATGTTTAGTCACCACCACCATCATTTAATATGCAGTTTATGTGGTAGCATAACAAATATAAACGAAACTGAGCTTGAAGGTTTTATTAAAAACCTGTCATATAAAAAAAAGTTTATACCAATGGCTCATCAAATAGAAATTCAAGGTTATTGTTTTAAGTGCAGTAAAAAATAGAACATTCGCATAGATAGATTTTGCTGTTGGGTATGAAAATTAACGGAAATACTTAATCTGTTAGTCTAGTATTCACTAGTACAGGACCGTTATTTAAGAATAGAAATAATAGGGGGTATTATTTTGGTTAGAATATTGAAAATTAGCGATAAAGAAATAAAAAGTTTAATTAACGACTCTCAAAACAAAAACCCTAAGATAACAATTTATCTTTCTATAAATACAGCCATATCTTCTGAGCATATTAGCGCCGACAATATAAGGATAAAGAATATTAAAAACGAAGTAATTAAAAAATTGCGACTAAGCGAGCAAGATACTAATTTCATAGATGAGTTTAGTCAAAAAATTGATGAAATGATGTCAGATATTTTAACTATTCATGATTTACCTCAAGGACTTCTGATATGTATAAGCCCAGGCATAACTGAAGTATTTCGCTTACCGATTGAAACGAAAGAGTATGTCGTTATTGATGATCAGTTTTATTTGGCACCGATTCTAGGAATAATAAATGATTATCGAGATTTTTATTTATTAGTCTTAACTTTGCATGATCCTAAGCTGTTTAAGGGTGATGCTTATGGTCTTTATCCGACAAACATGAAATTTGATAAAAGCCCAGATGAACTATTGAATATAGATGAGATAAATACCAAAAATGTACAGTCAAAATCTGCTAATGGAGGAGGAAGTGGTGGATATAATGGACGAGGTGGTGAAAAAGATCAAGCCAATAGTGATCGACAAAAGTTTTGGCGTATGATTGATCGTAAACTAATTAAAAGTGATGAAGAAAAATTACCATTAATTTTAGCCGGAATTGATAGTGAGATTGCTGAATTTATCAATATATCTCATTATCCAAATATACTAAATACACATATAGAAGGAAGTTATCGAATTTTTAAGCCTAATGAACTATTTCCATACGTTGATCAAATTGTTTATCAGGAAATTATAGAGCCAGAACACGAGAAGATCATAGCAGAGTATAACCGATTAAGCGTTAAAAGATCTGATCTCGTTGCAGATAATACTCAAGACATCGTTAAAGCGTCTGATCAAGGTATGGTGGATAAGCTAATACTAGCCGGTTTACGATTTACGAACGACACTATCAAAGAAAAATCTAAAGCTGAATATGTATTAAGTTTTCCTAGTCATTCTATAGCTAAAAAAATAAATTTGGCGGCATTAGATGCTTGGCGTGCTAGTGCTAAAGTAATCAATTTAGATATGGATCAAATGCCAAGGCTTAAAACCAATATGTTGGCGATTTTGAGATATAATGGTGGTCTAAGTTCTGCTAGCTATTAACAGCCAGCGTTTATCATGGCCATAGCATTGATGGAAAAATGCCAACCATAATAAAGTGAAGCGATTTTGTAAGCGGTAGTTTCAATTGGTGCTGTTACCGCAGCACTTTGATCCTCGTTAGCTGCATTTGCATCGGCACAAATAGCGGTTTCTACTTGGGATTTTGTTGGATTATAACCAAGCTTCATGACCGTTGGTTCGGTTGCAGCTAAAGCGTCCCAGGCTTGTATGTTTAAGCCGCCATCGGCGCACTGGATTGGTGAAGGATTGCCATTAGTGGCGTATGAAAGAGGAGCGTTACATTCAGGTATTTTTGGTGGTAGGGTAGCTGGTTTAAGTATGGCAAAAGAAGTGTTAGTGGTTGTGGCTGAGGCTGAAGTTTTAGGTGAAGTTACAGGAAGTGCTGAACTCTGAAATTGTAGAGCAATAATATAGCCAATTGCCAAAACAACGATTGTAGAAAAAGCTATGATGGCTAACAATGTACTTGCTGATCCTCGAGAGTTTTTAATAATAAGTTTTGACATATCTGTTTTATTTTAACATGACCAGCGTTTAATAATTGGTATTAACTAACAAAGGATTATATTACTTGGAAAATTTTATTAAGTTGATTCTTACTCCTTAAAAGTAGCTGAATAAACTTATAGTTAGTAAGCCTTAAAAAACTACTCTACCTTTAATGTAAAGGACAGAACAACTCAAAGGTTATGAATCCGTGCTTTCCAACCTAAAAACCAGGACAATGCCTGGCTTTTAGGTGTGAGCATCAGTAAACTACTTTTTAGAGATTACCGTAAAGATTATCACCAGTAGTTTCACGAGCGGCTAGTTCAGCACGTTCAGCGGCACTATCTGGGTCTGCAACTTCTAATGCATCGCCAGCAGCTTCAGCCTGTTCTGGACGTAAGTTAGCTGCTAAATCTTCAGCAGCTAATATAGCTTCCCATTCGGCTTCTAATGAGACTTGCTCAGGGTTTCGTTCTCTCATGACTATATAACTCCTTTAAGTTACGAAATGTGGTTTTGAAGTGCAACAGTGATTAGGTGAAATGTGGTTTTGAAGTGCAACACCCTCAAGCCATAATGGTCAGTATTATTAATGATCGGAGTTTAATGATGAAAAAAACTATAACCATCTTACTCACGGAGAGCGTCAAGAGATCCAGGAGCAACAAGCTAAAGGTTACGGCGTTAGAGCTATTGCCCGTATGCTGGGTAGAGACCCGGCATCCATTAGCCGAGAGTTAAAACGAAATACCGTTGACAATGCCTACGTTGCTAAAAAAGCTAGCGTTAAATCTAGGGTTCGCCGCAAAGCCGCCAAATTCCAAGGCAAAAAGATTGTCGCCAACCAGGACTTATTAACCTTCATTGAAAAAGCTCTAATGCAGCGGCAGTCACCTGGCGCCATAGCCGGTAGGTTAAGGGCAGGACTGGAGCCAGGTTTGCCCTATGTTTCCCGGGATACCATTGAAACCTACATTAAGTCAGTCCATGGCCGAAGGATTGAGCACCAATTAAAAGTCCTCAAAGCTGGTCAGAAGCATAGGAACAAGAAACGTCCAGGTTTATCGCCACGAGGCGATCCAAAGACCTCTATTGATGATCGTCCGGATATTATTAAGAACCGAGAACGGGTTGGCGATCTGGAAGTTGACTTTATTGTGTCTGGTAAAGCTGGCAAGGGTTATGCTCTGACAGCGGCTGACCGAAAACTACGAGTCGGTTTTATTCGCAAAATCTTACCCGTTACTGTCGGTAATGTTCTCAAAGCCCTGCTGAACATTAAAAAGCAGTTTCCTGAGCTGACGTCTATTACTACGGACAATGACATTCTGTTCCTGTATTTCAAAGCACTCGAGAAAGCCCTAGGTGTTACTTTCTATTTTTGCCACCCCTACAGTAGCTGGGAAAAAGGTAGTGTTGAGAACTACAACGGGGAGGCTAGGACGTACATCAAAAAAGGATCAGATATATCCCAATACGGTGAAGTCTACATCCAAACAGTTGAGACTAAGCTCAATAACCGCTATATAGCAGTACTGGGCTACAAGACACCCGAGGAAGCATTAGAGGGGTATCGAAGAGGCCTCAACCCGAAACCGTAATACTAAAACCGTTGCACTTCAAAACCAATTACCGACACGTCAAGTGTTGCACTTGAGGGCTACGCGCGGGGTTGATATTAAGAACGTATTATAACATGCTTATATATTATAGTCAATACCTAACGCGATGCCTGCTCACTAGTTGGGGTATGCTAAAATTGACTTAGTTAATATAAAACAAACATTGTGCGTAAACTAACAGAAGAACAGATAAAACAAAAACTAGCTGAAGGCCGTAACTACAAACGACTATATTTTGAGCTGAAA
>DAHXNJ010000041.1 GCA_027365445.1 Candidatus Saccharimonadota bacterium
GTTGGAAACCGAACCCCAGTTCAGCATCATTTTGCGTTGGACAAGAGTCACTATTTATAATCATCAATTATAGGTTACAATATATCAGATTAAATAATTAATAAATTTTGCGCGGGTGGCGAAATGGTAGACGCACTAGCCTTAGGAGCTAGCGAGGAAACTCATGGAGGTTCAAGTCCTCTCCCGCGCACCATAAATTTAGAAACGTAGTTGTCGATATGAAGCTTCCACTCCAGCCATATAAAGGTGCAAGAGATTTTTATCCTGAAGATAAACGAAAACAGGATTATATGTTTAGCGTGCTCAAAGACACAGTCACGTCTTTTGGATATGAAGAATATAATGCCCCAATCCTAGAACCATTAGAACTTTACTTAGCTAAAAGTGGCGAAGAAATCGTTAACGAACAAACATATACATTTACTGATCGTGGAGGTAGACAAGTTGCGATTAGACCCGAAATGACTCCGACTGTTAGTAGAATGGTGGCTAGTAAAAGACAAGAACTAGCCTACCCACTTAGGTGGTTCTCAATACCTAACTTATGGCGATATGAAAGACCACAAAGAGGTAGATATCGGGAACACTGGCAGCTAAATGTAGATTTGTTCGGTGTTAATAGTAATCAAGCCGAAATTGAACTAATAACAATTGCATCCTGTATATATAAAGCTTTTAAAGCTACTCCAGATATGTTCTTGATTAAGATAAACAATCGGGCAATGATGGACTTTATCTTTAATAACTATTTAAACCTCTCTATTGAACAGACATACTCTTTAGCTAAATTAATAGACAAAAGAGCCAAACTAGATAAAGTTACCTTCCTAGATGCTTTAGATAATTTACTTACGCCAAAACAAAAAGAAGCTGGAGTAAGTGAAAAACTAATAGATGTATTATCGGTCAAGAGTATCGATGATATACCTAAAGAAATAAAGCTACACGAATCATTTACTAAAGTTACTGAATCAATTAAAGCCTGCAACGAAGCAGGTATAAATAACATAGTTTTTGATATTAATCTAATGAGGGGGTTTGATTACTATAACGGAATTGTTTTTGAGATTTTTGATACTCACCCCGACAATAACAGATCGATGATGGGTGGAGGTAGGTATGACGGATTAGTAGGATTATTTGGAGTAGAGCCTATACCGACAGTCGGATTTGGATTAGGTGACGCAACCTTATCTAACTTCTTAGAACTTCATAATCTTGTGCCTAATATAAAGAGTGAAACGGATCTTTATTTAATTCCACTTGGTGATTCATTGAACCAGACTCAAAAAATTGCTAACAGCTTAAGAGAGAAGAATATAAATGTAGCTTTAGATTTAAGTGATAGTAATAAAAAAATCGGAGACAAAATAAATATTGCAGCAAAAAAGCAGATTAAATACATATTAGTTATTGGTGAACAAGAACTAAAAACTAAACATTTCAAATTAAAAGATATAAATTCATCTGAAGAATATACTGGATCGTTAGAAAAAATAACAGAGCATATCCTTAAAAATAGATCATTATAAATTACTAAATAAGCAATAACTTACTTAGATTAATTATTTAACGTAAACTGCAAAATAAATAATATCTTAATTAAAATAAAAGATTTTAATTGTCATCATCTATAATTTGATGTTAAACTTGATCACTATGCAAGCAAATCTTGAAAAAATCAATTCAACAAAAGTAAAGTTAAATGTTGAGGCTAACCAGGCCGAACTAACTCAGGCAAAGGATCAAGCAATTAAAAAACTTGGCGTAAATGTAAGACTACCAGGCTTTCGAGCTGGTAAGGCTCCTGCTAGTATGCTAGAGAAAGCCATTGACCCAAACACCTTGGGACAGGAAACATTAGAAATTATTGTCAACAAACTATACCTAGACGCCGTTATGGCAAATCAGCTTCGTCCAATTAATACACCTGAGATAACTATTAAGACTTTTGTTCCTTATAGTGAACTTACGTTTGATGCTGAAGTCGATATTGTTGGTGATGTAGTTTTAGGAAAATATAAAAAACTAGGCATAGTTAAGAAACCTGTAACCGTTACCCAAACTGAAGTTAATGATGTCTTAAAAAGAATGCAGAAACAATTAGCAACAAAGAACGAAGTTAAAAGAGCTGCTAAAAATGAAGATGAAGTAGTTATCGACTTCGACGGTTTCGATGCTAAAACCAATGATCCAATAAATGGTGCTAGCGGAAAAGATTACCCGTTAATACTTGGAAGCAACTCTTTTATTCCAGGATTTGAAGAAGGATTACTGGGAAGTAAGGCGAATGAAGAAAAGGAAATTAAACTTACATTCCCTGCTGACTACGGAGTGGCCAGTCTAAAAAGCAAAAAGGTCATATTTAAAACAAAAGTTAAATCCGTAAATGAATTAGTTCTACCTAAATTAGATGATGTTTTTGCTAAATTAGTTGGACCTTTTAATACCGTAGAGGAACTAAAAAAAGACATAAAAGATGAACTTACTAAAACAAAAAACGATCAAGTTTTATCAGATTTCCAAAATGCTATAGTTGAAAAAGTGGTCAATAGTTCATCTGTAGATATACCCGAACGCTTGGCTGAAGAAGAGACGGCTAGAATTGAAACTGAACAACGTCAAAATGCTGCATATAACGGCTTAACCTGGAACGAATATCTAGAAAATCAAGGATTAAATGAAGAAAGCTTTAAGTCTTTAGCCCAAGAACAAGCTAAGGTTAGAATCAAGACAGGTTTAATACTCGGAGAAGTTGCATCATCGGAAAACATAAGTATTAACAATGAAGAATATAACTCAAAGATAAATGCGCTTAAAAAACAATATGCTAGCGATCAAAAAATGCAAGAGGAACTTAACAATCCTAAAAATCAGCAGGATTTAAAAAACAGATTAATGGTCGAAAAAACCGTTGAATATTTAGTATCACAAAATTAACTAAACATATTAGCACTCTTGACTGTAGAGTGCTAAATGAGGTATGATTAAGTCATTATGAACGATCCAATTTCGAAAATTACTTCATCTATATTAATACCAACTGTTATCGAACAAGAAGGTAGATACGAAAGAGCATATGATATCTATTCAAGGCTACTTAAGGAAAGAATTATCTTCTTAGGTAGTGATATATCTGTAGACAGTGCCAATATAATCGTAGCCCAGATGCTATTTTTACAAGCAAATGATCCTAAAAAGGATATTTATCTCTATATTAATAGTCCAGGTGGATCTGCTTATGATGCATTAGCTATATATGACACTATTCAGTACGTATCAAACGATGTACAAACTGTAGGCATTGGAGTACAGGCTTCAGCCGCAGCTTTTATTTTAAGTAGTGGCACTAAGGGCAAAAGATTTTTATTGCCAAATTCGACAGTAATGATTCACCAACCATCTAGTGGAACTCAAGGAAAAATTACCGATCAAGAAATTACTTTAAAAGAAGGTTTGCGCCTAAAGAAACTTTTAGAAGAAATAATGGCCAAAAATACCGGTCAAAAACTTGAGCACATACACTTAGACATGGAAAGAGATAAGTGGCTATCAGCAGAAGAGGCTAAAGCATACGGTATAGTTGATCAAGTGTATAAGCCAACTAAATAGATTTGCTACAGAATATAATTTAATACTTGACTTAGATATATCAAATTTGAGATACTAAAATATAAGAAG
Source organism: Candidatus Saccharimonadota bacterium (assembly GCA_027365445.1). GTDB lineage: Bacteria > Patescibacteriota > Saccharimonadia > Saccharimonadales > UBA4665 > JAJZWH01. Next base: position 3,682 of record DAHXNJ010000041.1, read on the forward strand.
CAGTGTAAGCTGGGGAATTAGTAGGTAAAATAGCTATTAAAAAATCCACCTGTCTTAGGAACCTTCGTAAATACTCCAACTTATAAAATGTTATAAAAACAACTTTTACCAAGGCTAAATAACGAAGGGGCTAATTAACGTCTATGGTTAAATCAACTAGTGTGAAGATTAAAAATGCAAAAAATCAAAGAATTTATTTTACTAAACAAAACGAAGCAATAGATCTACCAAATTTAGTTGATCATCAAAACCGATCATTTAACTGGTTCGTAGAGGAAGGACTAGGCGAACTCTTAGCCGAGATAAGTCCAATAGAGGACTATACCGGAGCAAAGCTATCGCTTAGCTTCAAAGATTATCATTTTAATGAACCTAAGATGAGTGAAAGCGAAGCTAGAGAAAATAATATTAGCTACGATGCGCCACTTAAAGCAACGGTAGTCTTAACCAATAAAGTTACCGGCGAAGTCAAAGAACAAGAGATATATTTAGGTGATTACCCTTGGATGACTAGCCGAGGTACTTTTGTAATAAACGGTGCAGAACGAGTAGTAGTAAGCCAATTGATTAGATCGGCAGGAGCATTTTTTACTAGAGACTTACATGCCTCAAGTTACCTTTACGGAGCAAAGGTTATTCCTGGTAGAGGAGCATGGCTAGAATTTGAAACAGCTGCAAATGGGGCTATATATGTAAAAATCGACCGTAAACGAAAGATTGCAGTCAGTACTCTTTTAAGAGCCCTTGGTATGAGCGAATCTGCCATGAAAGAAAGTTTTGCCCATGTTGACAGTGGCAGCATCAACTATATTGACGCAACCATCGAAAAAGATCCTACTAAAGGCCAAAATGATGCCTTAATTGAAGTTTATAGACGTTTAAGACCTGGTGATCTAGCAACCGTAGAAAACGCTAAAAGCTTGATTGAGAACATGTTTTATAACTTTAAGCGATTTGATTTCTCACGAGTAGGAAGATATAAGATCAATAAGCGTCTTAATATCGATATTCCTAACACAATCGAAAACCGAATACTACGATTAGAAGATATTCAAGCAATTATTGCTGAAATAATAAGATTAAATAACACTCAAGAGCCTGCTGACGATATAGATAGCTTAGCTAATCGACGCATTAAGTTAGTTGGCGAATTAGTCCAAAGACAATTTAGAATTGGCTTACTAAGAATGGAGCGCAACACTAAAGACCGCATGAGCATGAGCGATATCGAGAATGTAGCACCATCTCAACTGATCAATGCTCGACCAATAGTAGCAGCAGTCCGAGAATTCTTTGCTTCAAGTCAATTGAGTCAATTTATGGATCAAATAAATCCTTTAAGCGAACTTGCTCATAAGAGACGCTTAAGCTCCATGGGACCGGGAGGATTAAGTCGAGAAAGAGCTGGCTTTGAAGTTAGAGACGCCCATGCAACCCACTACGGTAGAATTTGTGCTGTCGAAACTCCAGAAGGAGCCAATATTGGTTTAGTTCTAAATTTAGCCAACTATGCTCGTGTTAATGAATATGGATTTATCGAAACAGCATATCGAAAAGTTATTAATGCAGCCACAGCTAAAGATATCGTTGGACATATTGCCTATGTAGATCTAGAAGATGAGTCCGGTAAGCTGATTGTTAAAGCTGGTAAAACCATAAGCAAAGAAGATGCAGATAAATTAGCTAAGGTTAAGAGTAAAGTGACTTGGCCAGTTAAGGCTAAGGTTACTAATGAAGTTCTTTATCTAGATGCTGCTGAAGAAAGTATTTCAATCATTGCAGGAGCTGGAAACGAACTTGACGAAAACGGCTATTTTGTAGACGAGAGAGTAAGTGCTCGTAGTCACCTAAACTCAGGTGAAGTAGATGCTAATGACGTTAACTATGTTGATGCTGCACGTAACCAAATTATTGGAAGTAGTGCCGGCTTAATACCATTTATAGAAAAAAATTACGTATATCGTTCATTAATGGGCTCTAATCAACAACGACAAGCAGTACCCTTAATACAGCCAGCATCACCTATCGTAGGCACAGGTTTAGAGAGAACAGCTGCCTTAAATACGGGACAAGTCATATTAGCAGAGGACGATGGTGAAGTAACAAAAGCATCAGCTAATTTTATAACCGTTAAATATACTAACGGTTCAGTAACTTACGAACCACAACATTTCGTTCGATCAAACGAAGGCACTTCTATTAACCAGAAAGTGGTTGTCAATACAGGAGATAAAGTTAAAAAAGGTGATGTATTAGCAGAAGGAATGTCGATTGCTAGCGGTGAACTAGCATTAGGAAAAGACCTACTAGTTGCATTCATGCCATGGTCAGGATATAACTTTGAAGATGCCATTATCATCTCTCGAAAATTAGTTGAGGATGACACGTTAACTTCAGTTCATATTGTGGACTTTATGATCGAAGTACGTGAGACAAAGCTCGGACCAGAACTTGTTACTAGAGATATTCCAAATGTATCAGAAGAGACATTAAGACACTTAGATGAAGAAGGAATAGTCAGAATTGGTGCCGAAGTACATCCCGGAGATATATTGGTCGGAAAGATTACTCCTAAAGGAGAACAAGAACTAAGCTCTGAAGAAAGACTTTTAAGAGCAATCTTTGGCGAGAAGGCAAAAGAAGTTCGAGATACTTCACAACGAATGAGCAATGGTAAGCATGGTAAAGTAGTCGGAGTTAAAATTTTTAGTCGCGAGAACGGGCATGAACTTAAAGCCGGTGTAATTATGCAGATCCAAGTATTTGTGGCACAGATGAGAAAAATATCTGTAGGAGACAAACTTGGAGGAAGACACGGAAATAAGGGCGTTATAGCTCGAATCTTACCAATTGAAGATATGCCCTTTATGGAAGACGGAACTCCTGTAGATATTGTTCTCAACCCATTAGGTGTTCCTTCAAGAATGAACATTGGTCAATTATTTGAAACTCACCTTGGAATGGCAGCTAAAGCCTTGGGCATAAAGGTAGCTAGCCCATCATTTAATGGTGTGTCAGTAGAAACTATCCAAGAATTACTAGAAGAAGCTGGTTATCCAAGAGACGGAAAGCAACAACTATATGATGGTCGTACTGGGGAGGCTTTTAAAGAAAGAACTACAGTAGGTAGTATGTATATCATTAAGCTAAACCACATGGTCGCCGATAAGATACATGCTCGGTCAACCGGACCGTACACAATGGTTACTCAGCAACCATTAGGTGGAAAAGCTCAAAATGGTGGACAAAGATTTGGTGAAATGGAAGTTTGGGCATTAGAGGCCTTTGGTGCTGCTTCAACATTACAAGAAATGCTCACCATTAAGTCAGATGATGTTTATGGTAGGAGCAAAGCTTACGAATCGATCATTAAACGAACGGAAATAGTCGGACCTAAAGTACCAGAAAGCTTCAATGTATTAGTTAAAGAATTGCAAGGATTAGGTCTAAAAGTTGACTTAATTAAGGAATCATCAGTGATCGATGCAGAAGATGTATTGGCTACTAATGTTCATGAGGAGGCTACACATCCAATAAATATAGATGTACCTGAACCATCTATTTCAGATATTGATGTCTCAGAAGAAACTGTTGGAGATGACTTCAGTATTGTTAATTTAGACAGTGATTCATCAACAGCTATGCCAATTACAGCAAATGATGACGACGATGATCAAACTACTAACGACGAAGAAGAGGAGGCTTAAAGCATATGGCACAAAACTATCAGTATGGAACAGATATTGCGGATTTCGATGCTGTCAGGTTAGCTGTAGCTAGCCCAGCAGATATTCTTGATTGGAGTTACGGAGAAGTAACTAAACCCGAAACTATTAATTATCGAACCCAAAAACCAGAACGAGATGGCTTGTTTTGTGAACGAATTTTTGGTCCGGTAAAAGATATAAATCCACATGACGCAAAATATAAAGGTGTGAGAAGTCGTGAAGCGGCCGTAGATAAGAATGGAGAGCTAGTAACTAAAAGCATAGTTCGTCGAGAGCGAATGGGTCATATAAACCTTGCTGTACCAGTAGCACATATTTGGTTCTTAAGAGGAACACCAAGCGCTATGGGTCTATTACTGGGCATGACTGTAAAACACCTAGAAAGGGTAGCTTATTTTGCTAGCTTTATCATCATTAGTGTCGATGAAGCTAAGCGAGATCAATTACTTGAAGACAAAGAAGCTGAATTCACTGCAGCCAAAGAAGCAATAAGAATACGATTTGAGAAAGAAGCAGATAATCCGGAAGCTAATGTAAAAGCTTTGGCAGAAATGCAAACTAAAGAACTTGATGAACTTAGTAAAGACTTTGAAATCTACCGTGAACAATTAACAGGCTTAGTAAAATTAGGCTTAATTAGCGAAAATGACTATCGTAATTTACCTGATGACCTTCAGGCATTAGTTAAAGTAGGAATGGGTGGATCGGCCCTAAAAGAATTACTCGATGAAGTAGATTTAGTAAAATTAATAAGTCAGTTAAATGAAGAAGTAGAAGAAGCTAAAGGTCAACGTCGAAAACGATTAATGAAAAGGCTTAGATTGCTTGAGAATATTGAACGTGCTGGTATACAACCTGGTAGCATGTGTATTTCAATACTTCCAGTTATTCCTCCCGATCTTAGGCCAATGGTACAGTTAACTGGTGGGCGTTTTGCTACATCAGATTTAAACGACCTCTATCGAAGAGTAATTAATCGAAATAACCGGCTAAAAAAATTGATTGATCTTAATGCACCAGAAGTAATCCGCCGAAATGAACAAAGAATGCTTCAGGAAGCAATTGATGCACTGATCGATAATTCTTCTGCCAGAAGTGGTCGCGCTGTAGCAGCAACTGGACAAAGACGTCGACTTAAATCGTTAAGCGATATGCTTAAAGGAAAACAAGGTCGTTTTCGTCAAAACCTTCTTGGTAAAAGAGTCGATTACTCTGGTCGATCAGTTATAGTTGCTGGTCCAGAACTTAAAATTAATCAATGCGGTCTTCCAAAGATGATGGCTCTAGAACTATTTAAGCCTTTCGTTATAGGAGAACTAATTGCCAATGAGCATGCTCATAACATCAGAAGCGCCACAAGATTAATTGAACTTAGTGAAACTGTAGTATGGGACGCGCTAGATGAGGTGATTAAAGGAAAGTACGTATTGCTTAACCGTGCACCAAGTCTTCACCGTCTTAGTATCCAAGCTTTTCAACCAGTTTTAATTGAAGGACGTGCTATACAATTGCACCCATTAGTCTGCCGTGGATTTAACGCTGACTTTGATGGTGACCAAATGGCAGTTCATTTGCCATTAAGCGATGAAGCACAAGAAGAAGCCAAGAACATTATGGCTGCAAATAAAAACCTACTAAAGCCAGCTGATGGATCTCCGATCTTACATATCGAACAGGATATTGTACTAGGTTGTTACTACCTGACCTATAATCGTCCTGGTCAATCAGATCGAGTTTACCCATTCTCTGACATTAATGAAATTATTTTAGCTCTAGATAAAGGACACATAACCCTTCAGTCTTATGTAAGAGTTTCTTTCAGAGGTGAGTTAAGAAATACTACTGCCGGAAGGATATTGTTTAATGAAACATTCCCTGAGGACTTTCCATTTCAAGATGAAGCAATGAACAAGAAAAAGCTACAGGCAGTAATGGCTAGCGTTTATGCAAGATACGGCCAAGAAAAAACAGCCGAGATTGCAGACGATTTGAAAGATCTAGGTTTTACTTATGCTACTCAATCAGGTTTAAGCATGGGAATGAGTGACTTTGAAAAAGTAGAAGGTATGGATGGTCTCATAAAAGATGGTGATGAGAGATCGGCAGCAATATCTGAACAATATGAACAAGGCTTCATAACAGAAGAAGAAAGACTAAGACTTACAGTTGAAAATTGGTCTAAAATTGAAAATCAAGTCCAAGACTTATTGAGTAAGCAAATGCAAAATAAGGACTCATCAATGGCCATTGCTATTACATCAGGAGCTCGTGGAAATATTACTCAGATGAAAAACTCTGTTGGTATGGTAGGAGTGCTTCAAGACGCAGCTGGTAGAATCATTGAGCTTCCAATTAAGTCCGGTTATATCGCTGGATTAGACCCACTGGAATACTTTACTGGTACAAGAGGTACGAGAAAAGCTTTAATTGACATTGCGCTTAAGACAGCTGATGCTGGATATCTAACTCGACGACTAGTAGATGTATCACAAGATGTGTTTACGATAGACGATGACATAAATGATCCCGGTTTTTCAATGCTTAGATCTGACGCTGAAGAAATAGGTAATACTTACGCTGCACGATTAATTGGGCGTTATGCCGCACAAGACATAGGTAACTATGTAAAAAAAGGTGAACTAATTAACCCTGAAGTGGCTAAAGCAATTGCTGAAGACGAAAAATTAGATGGCGTGAAGATAATGAGTGCCTTAAGCTGCACTAATGTTAGAGGTGTCTCTAGGCGTTCTTACGGAGTCGATCCTGCAACAGGTAACTTAGTAGAAAACCATCATCCAATTGGTGTTATAGCTGCTCAAAGTATTGGTGAACCTGGAACTCAACTAAGCCTGGACTCCAAGCACCGCTCTGGAGCCTTAATGGCCGATGATGCAGCTCAAGGGTTAAATCGTATTGAAGAGCTGTTTGAAGTTAGATCTCCAAAGGGGGTTGCTTACTTAACAGATATTAGCGGTACAGTTAATGCATGGGAAGAAGGTGATCATTACATAGTCCAAGTTACTGCAGAAGATAGAGAAAATGTTTCATTTGACCTTAATGAACGAAAACCACATCTAGCTAGCGGTTCAGATGTAAATGTAGGTGATGTACTAGCAGCCAATGAAGATGGCTCAGAGCCTATAGTTGCTCCTATGGCTGGTAAGATTAGCTTTACCGATATAGCGATCATCATAACTCCGGTAAGACAAAGTGTAGTCCGCTATGAAATACCAGGATTCAAACAGTTATTAGTTCAAGACGGAGATAAAGTAGAAGCAGGACAAAGATTAACTAGTGGTTCAATTAATCTACATGACCTAATGCGCTTACAGGGTGTTGAATCGACTCAACGATATATCATGAACGAAATACTGAAGATATTTGTTGGACAAGGTCAAAACATTGCTGATAAACATTTGGAAATAATAGTAAGACAGATGTTCAGTCGAGTACAAATTGAAGAATCTGGCGATAGTGAATTTGTTACTGGAGATATTGTTTCAAAACTGGCCGTAAGTGAAGCGAACGAACTACTAATTAAAGATAATAAGAAACCGGCTAAATCCGTTCAATTGTTACTGGGTATTACAAAAGCTTCATTATCTACAGATTCGTTCTTAAGTGCTGCTTCGTTCCAAGATACCACCAGAGTATTAATCGCAGCAGCAACATCTGGAAAGGTTGATCGTCTTTATGGCTTAAAAGAAAACGTTATCTTAGGCCGGAAGATACCGGTTGGAACTGGATACGTAGATCTTGAAGCTGACTATTTAATATCTGACGATAAAGAAGAGGAAAGTTTAGTTAGTTGATAAGGATAACTAAATCTGTTAAAATCTAGCTAAACTCAATAAGTTTAATGTAAATACTTGAAAATTCGGGCAAGTATTCCGAGCCGGTGAAAATGCTTTAAACAAACGTTAAGCGTTGGCAAAACGTTAAAAGCATAACGCTGCAGCAGTAGAACTCTCGATTTCAAGTTTAAAGGAGAAGTATTAGACAATGCCAACAATAAATCAATTGGTAAGAAAGCCTAGGACAAGAGTGACTACTAAAAGTAAGTCACCAGCTATGCAACGGGTAGTAAACAACCTAAAGACTACTAATTACGAAAAATCAGCACCATTTAAAAGAGGTGTATGCGTAAAAGTAACGACTAAAACTCCAAAGAAACCTAACTCAGCCTTAAGAAAAGTAGCTCGAGTAAGATTAACCAATGGTTACGAAGTATGGGCATATATCGGTGGTGAAGGACACAACCTTCAAGAACACGCTGTAGTATTGGTTAGGGGAGGAAGAGTTAAGGACTTGCCTGGTGTTAGGTATCACATAGTTAGAGGAAGTTTAGACCTTCAAGGAGTTAATAATCGAAAACAAGGTCGTAGTAAATACGGGACAAAGAAGGGATAGTATAAAGCAATGCCTAGAAAGAAAACTAAATCACTAGTTAGACCGATTCAACCAGACAGACTTTATAACAGTGTCCAAGTACAGCGACTAATTAACCGGGTCATGTTAAATGGTAAAAAACAATTAGCAGAACGTACAGTTTATAGTGCAATGCAAAAAGCGGCTGATCGACTTAAAATAGAGAATCCAATAGAGGTATTTGAACAAGCTTATAAGAATATTCAACCGCATTTAGAAACAAGATCTAGAAGAGTAGGTGGTGCAAATTATCAAATACCTTTTGAAGTTAAAGGACAAAGACAAAACCACCTAACTACCATGTGGTTAGTTCAAGCAGCAAGATCTAGAAAAGGAATGGCCATGGTCGATAGATTAGCCGCTGAACTCCAAGATGCTTATAATAACCAGGGTACAGCAGTTAAAAAACGCGAAGATACACACAAAATGGCAGAAGCTAACCGTGCCTTTGCCCATTTTGCCAGAATGTAGTCAACGAAAATACTTAAAACTATCAACTAAATACAAGGATCAATTAATAATCTAATGGCAAGTAAACAATACCCAATAGCAAAGATTAGAAATATTGGCATTATTGCCCATATAGACGCCGGCAAAACAACCACCACAGAAGGCATCCTATATAGGACAGGTCTAAAACATAAAATTGGTGCAGTACACGAAGGTGAGACAACAACTGACTGGATGGCTCAAGAACGAGAGCGTGGTATTACAATTGTATCTGCTGCAGTTACTTGTTATTGGAAAGACAATCAGATTAACATAATAGACACACCTGGACATATTGACTTTACGGTAGAAGTAGAGCGCAGTCTAAGGGTTTTAGATGGTGCAGTCGTCGTATTTGATGGCAAAATGGGTGTTGAAAGCCAGAGTGAAACTGTATGGCGTCAAGCAAACAAATATAAAGTTCCTCGTATTTGTTTTATAAACAAAATTAATCAAACTGGCGGAGACTTCTATAAATCTCTCGAATCTATCCATAATCGTCTAAGCAAACAAGCATTTCCAATTCATATTCCGATTGGCTTTGAACAAGCTATTAATGGCGTTATCGACTTAATAGATATGAAAAGTTATACCTATAAAGAATTTACTGATCATGAACTTATTGTCGGTGAAGTACCAGAAGATATGCTCGAAGAAGCTAAAAGATACCGCTCATTGCTTATCGAAAATGCTGTTACTGAAGACGAAACTTTGTTAGAAAAATATCTTGAAGAAGGTGAAGAAAGCTTAACAGAAGCAGAAATTAAACATGCTGTAAGACTCGCTACCTTATCTGGTAATTTCTTTCCGGTAACCGGTGGCGACGGAAGAGGTGTAATCGTAGAAAAAGTACTAGATATGGTCATCGATTTGCTGCCAACTCCACTAGACTCAGGGTCAACTTGGGGACAACACCCTAAAACAGGCGACGAAGTCGAAAGAAAACCCGACTCTAGTGAACCGTTTACAGCCTTAGCTTTCAAGATAGCAACAGATCCTTTTGTTGGTAAATTAGCCTATTTTAGAGTTTATGCTGGAAAGCTAGATTCAGGCAGCTATGTACTAAATAGTTCAACCAACGAAAAAGAGCGCGTTGGTAGAATCGTAAGAATGCAAGCAGACAAACGAGAAGACGTTGAATCGGTGTCGGCAGGCGACATAGCTGCAATCGTAGGCCTTAAAGGCACAACCACAGGCAATACACTATGTGATCCTAATCATCCTATAGTACTAGAAAGCATTAATTTCCCAGATCCTCCTGTATCAATAGCAATTGAGCCTAAGACTAAAGCTGACCAAGAAAAAATGAGTATTGCTTTGCAAAGATTAGCCGAAGAAGATCCTACTTTTAGAATTAGGGTTGATGATGAAACAGGCCAAACAATAATATCTGGAATGGGTGAGCTGCATCTAGAGATTATAGTCGATCGAATGCGCAGAGAATTTAGCGTGGAAGCAAACGTAGGTCAACCACAGGTTGCTTATCGAGAAACTATCCGTAAGAGTAATGTTGAAGTGCAAGGAAAATTCATTCGTCAAAGTGGTGGTCGAGGCCAATATGGAGATGTATGGCTAAGAGTTTCTTCTAATGAACAAGGTGCTGGCTTTGAATTCATTAACTCAATTAAAGGAGGCGTTGTTCCTAGCGAATATATTCCTGCTGTCCGAAAAGGTATCGAAGAGGCACTTGCTAATGGCGTCATAGCAGGTTATCCAGTAGTAGATATTAAAGCAGAGCTATATGACGGAAGTTATCACGACGTTGACTCATCAGAAATGGCCTTCTCGGTTGCTGGTTCGATTGCAATCCAAGAAGGAGTAAAAAAAGCGAGCCCGGTAATACTAGAACCAATCATGAAAGTGGTTGTTGTGACTCCAGATGAATTTATGGGTGATGTAATTGGTGACCTTAACTCAAAGCGTGGACGAATTGAAAGCATGGAAGATCTCGCAGGTAATATAAAGGAAATAACTTCTTTCGTACCTTTAGGTGAAATGTTTGGATATACTACTAACCTAAGATCAATGACTCAAGGTAGAGCATCTTCGACCATGGAACTAGATCACTATGCAGACGTACCAAATAATGTAGCTGAAACCATAATTGCTAAAAACTCGAAAAGTAGCTAAAAAATTAATAGGTTTCCTCTAAAACTCTTTACAAAGATAGGCTTATTATCTATACTATCATCGGTGATAAGCGTGAGCTGCTATTGTAGGCTTATGCATATTTAGAAAATCTTAAATGAGTTGAACAACAACCAAAGGAGAATATAAAGAATGGCTACATTTGACCGTAGTAAACCACATGTCAACGTCGGAACGATGGGACACGTTGACCACGGAAAGACATCGCTAACAGCAGCTTTAACTGCAGTATTAGCAAAAAAATTACCCAGTGACGTAAACAAAGCCGTTGCTTATGACCAAATCGATAAAGCTCCTGAGGAAAGACAGCGAGGAATAACAATTGCTACTTCTCACCAAGAGTATGAAAGTGAAAAAAGACACTATGCTCACGTAGACATGCCAGGACACGCTGACTATGTTAAAAACATGATTACCGGAGCTGCTCAGATAGACGGCGCCATCTTAGTAGTTAGCGCTGCCGATGGTCCTATGCCTCAAACTAGAGAACATGTTGTACTAGCACGTCAAGTTGGAGTACCAAGCATTCTAGTATTCATGAATAAAATGGACTTAGCAGACCCTGAACTAGTCGACCTAGTAGAAGAAGAGATTAGAGACTTATTAGCTAAATATGATTATGATCGTGACTGTCCTATAATTCGAGGCTCAGCAACCAAAGCCTTAGAAGGTGATGCTGCTAACGAAGATGCTGTCATGGAATTAGTAAAAGCTATGGACGACTACATCCCTGAACCAGTTCGTGACCTAGATAAACCATTTCTAATGCCAATCGAGGATGTATTCTCTATTAAAGGAAGAGGTACTGTTGCTACTGGTAGAATTGAAACTGGTATTATTAAAATGAACGAAGAAGTTGAAATCGTCGGAATTCGTGACACAAGGAAAACGGTTGTTACTGGAATTGAAGCATTTAAAAAACAACTTGATCAAGGTCAAGCTGGAGATAATGCCGGTTTACTACTAAGAGGAATCGAACGAGAAGACATTGAACGCGGACAAGTATTAGCTAAACCAGGTTCAATAACTCCACACACCGAGTTTGACAGTGAAGTATACATTTTAACCAAGGAAGAAGGCGGAAGACATACACCATTCTTCAAAGGCTATAAACCACAATTCTACTTCCGAACAACAGATGTTACAGGTGAAGTTGAATTACCAGCCGATAAAGAAATGGTTATGCCTGGTGATACAATTACTTTTAAAGTTAAACTGCTTGCACCTATCGCTATGGATCAAGGCTTAAGATTTGCTATTCGTGAAGGTGGACGAACTGTAGGCGCAGGAGTAGTTACTAAGATAATAAAATAACAATGAAGCAAGAATACGGAGCTAAAGAAAAACGCAACCCTATAGTTGAAATAGCTAAAAAGGCTATCGGTATATCACTTATATTTTTAGCAGGAGATCTAGCCCTAAAGTCACTGATAAACGTAGCAACAATAAACAATGCACAGGCAGAGCTTGATGTTGTAAGCGGCGCAGTATATGCAGGAGCTGGTTTAATAGCTTTAAGAAATTCTGATAACAGTCAGAGAAAGAATAAAGATTAGGATAAACACATATGGCAGAAGTTAAGACCGATAACAAGCAAAGAATCAGGATCAGACTTAAGGCATACGATCACAAGGTCATAGATCAAGCAGCTAAGCAAATTATAGACACGGCACTACGAACCGGAGCAAGCCTAGCTGGACCTATACCGCTGCCAACAAAGAAATCTATTTTTACTGTTATCAAAAGTCCCCATGTCTATAAAAAGAGCCGGGAACAGTTTGAAATGAGAACTCACAAGCGTTTAATTGACGTCTTTGAGCCAACACCAAAGACAATTGATAGTCTAATGAATCTATCTCTACCAGCAGGCTGCGACGTAGAGATTAAAATGTAATACAAAGTATAATAAACAACACATTGACAGATATAATTTAAATTGTTACTGTATAATGGTATTTTTAAACAATTGACTTGGCACGCTGACTAAGGTCTTAGATAAAAAAATGCTAGGAAACCAAGACACAGCCAAGAATTTTAATGTCAGCCCATTGCATAGGGCACAAGGAAAGGGTTACTTAATATAAATTAAGTAAAAGCTTCTACAGCTATGAAAGCTTTAATTACAAGAAAAATTGGGATGACATCAGTGATAGCTGAAGACGGTAATATATCTCCAGTAACTATGCTATTGGTAGATAACAATGTCGTTATAGGAAAAAGAACTAACGATATCGACGGCTACAATGCAGACATAATAGGAGCAGGAACATCTAAGAAAACTAAAAAATCACTAGCAGGTATTACCAAGGCTAGTAAATCAAACCCATCTATTATTAAAGAAATTCGAAATAAAGATGAATCTAGTGAATTAAACGTCGGCGATAACTTAACAGCCGACGTTTTTAGTGCCGGAGACACCGTTTCCGTTACTGGCACATCAAAAGGCAAGGGATGGGCAGGAACGATTAAAAGACACAATTTTCATCGTGGACGAAAAACACATGGTGGAGGAAGTTATCGTAGAGTAGGATCAATTGGATCAATGTATCCACAACATGTTTTTAAAGGTAAAAAAATGGCCGGAAGAATGGGACACGAACAAGTAACAACCAAGGGATTAAAAGTAGCTTTCGTAAATGCAGATAATAATACCATTGGAGTAATTGGATCAGTTCCTGGGCCTAGAAAAGGCATCGTACTTGTAAAGGGAGCTAAATAATATGTCAACTCCAACCTATACTAAGACAGGTACTAAGGCAACTACGCCAGCAAAATTAAATCCAGCTATATTTGGAATAAGCGAGATTAACCATCAATTACTTCATCAAACTTATGATGCCTATTTAGCGAACGGGAGAAATAATTTAGCTAACACTAAAACTAGAGGAGAAGTTAGAGGCGGTGGCAAAAAACCATGGCGACAGAAAGGTACAGGGCGAGCAAGAGTAGGCTCACGAAGAACGCCTATCTGGCGTGGTGGAGGTATAATTTTTGGACCTACCGGATCAGAAAATTACTCTAAGAAAGTCAATATTAAAGCAAAAAGAAGTGCTTTAAGACACGCTTTATCGGCAGCAAATCAAGATAATGAAATTCATATAATCGAAGAATTATCCATTAAGAATATAAAAACATCAGAAATTAATAACCTATTAAATAAGATTGACATTAAAGGTTACACCCTTATTGTTACAGATAACCTTAATAAAGAACTTGTTTTATCATCTCGTAATTTAGCTAATGTAAAAATAATTCAAGCTAAATATTTAAATGTAGCACGTTTACTAGATGCAGATAGCATATTAATTACTAAGCCAGCACTACAAATCATTGATCAATGGTTGACTCCAGTCACTACAAAGAAGGATGTTCGCAATGGATAAGAGAATAAGCTTACTACCACGCTTAAGCGAGAAAAGCTATGGCTTAAGTCAAAATCGAGTCTATGTAATAGACGTAGACAAGTCAGCTAATAAGCTAAGTATAAAAAGAGCTGTAGAAGAAAGTTTTGACGTAAAAGTTTTTAGTGTAAATCTAACTAATATAGCCGGTAAAGCAAAACGATCATCTTCAAAGAACGGCCGTCGTATAGCTAAAGGTAAGGATAAAGATGTTAAAAAAGCCTACGTTACACTGAAAGAATCCTATTCATTACCTTTCTTTGACGCGATCGAAGAAGAAGATAAGAAATCTGAAAAAGTTCAAGCAGAAATTGAAAAGCAACAGCAGAAGGAAGAAAAGAAAACAAATAGATTAGCAGTTAGACGTAAAAAAGTTAGTAAGGAAGAGAAGTAATGGCTATTACAACTTACAAACCAACTTCTAATGGACGACGTGGCATGATGGCCAACGATAACTCAGATATTACTACTCGTAAGCCTGCTAGTTCTCTAACATCCAAACTAAAACGAAGTAACGGTCGAAACAATCAAGGCCGAATCACTACTAGACATAAAGGCGGTGGCGCTAAAAGGCTTTATCGAACAGTAAGTTTCAGCTTGCCAGAAAACTATAGTGGCACAATTGAACATATAGAATACGATCCAAATCGAAATGCTAAATTAGCTAGACTTAAAGACGAAAAAGGTAATTATCGATACATCCTAGCTGTTCACGGCATGAAACAAGGACAAGTTATAAGAAGTGGTGAAGATATACCAATTGATAGTGGTAATCGACTTCAGCTAAAAAATATACCAGTTGGTAGCGTAATACATGGAATAGAAATAAAGCCTAATAAAGGAGCTCAGTTAGTAAGAGGAGCCGGAACATCAGCCCAGTTAATAGCTAAAGACGATAAGACCGCTCAGGTTAAATTACCAAGTGGTGAAGTAAGAGCCATATTAGTTGAATGTAGTGCCAGTCTTGGAGTAATCGGCAACGAACAATATCAGAATGTATCAATTGGCAAAGCCGGACGTAATCGTCATAAAGGTATTAGACCTTCTGTTCGTGGAGTAGTAATGAATGCCGTTGATCACCCACATGGTGGAGGAGATGGTGGACGACACCGAATGGCTAAAGCACCTAGAACTCCTTGGGGCCAAAAAACATTAGGATTAAAAACTCGACACAACAAATCTACTGATAAATATATTATAAGAAGCCGTCATGAAAGCAAGAGGAGATAAAGGGATGATTAGGCAATATGAAAAGATGAGTACAGAAGACTTACTGGCTTACGCTTGCGGTGCAAGTGAGGCAAGAATTAAATCAAAACAGCAACAAGAGTTAAGTTTTGATTTAACAAATTTACTCCCAATAATTCCTGAAGAAATATATAATGACCCTCAACAAAGGCAACTCTACATTGACGGTTACAAAGAAATAGCTCAAGAGAATAGAGGTGATAAGAAATGAGTCGCTCACTAAAAAAAGGTCCATTCATAGACTTTAAACTAGCCAAAAAACTAAATGCATTAGGTGCAGATGATCGTACTATTGTAAAAACATGGGCTAGATCGAGTACTATTGCACCAGATTTTGTTGGTCGTACTATAGCTGTACATAATGGCAAAGTACATGTTCCAGTATTTATAACAGAGAATATGGTTGGTCATAAACTTGGTGAATTTAGTCCAACACGTAAATTTAAATCACATGGCGGCAAACTAGCCAAAGCAAGATCAGGAGCCTAAAGATGAGCGCACAAGCAATAGCCAAAGGAGTACGTCAAAGCCCGCGTAAAGTCGCCGTTGTTGCTTCTTTAGTAAGAGGTAGAACAGTTAGCGATGCACTAACAATTCTAGATCATACACCTAGAAGAAGTGCCCTAGTTGTTAAGAAAGTTATTAAAAGTGCACAAAGTAACGCTGACTATAACCATGGCTATAAACCAGCCACATTAAGAATAGTTGAAATTACCGTTACTCCAGGTCCACGTATGAAAAGATTTCGCCCAGCATCTAGAGGCATGGCTTTACCATATCAAAAAAGAAGCTCACATATTAAAGTTGTTGTTGACGGAGAATTAAGACCAATTAAACCAAAGACTGAAGCCAAAAAGGCTATTGAAGCAAAAACCAATTCTAAGAACACTACGGCAAAAGCTATTAAGAAAGAGAAGGCATAACTATGGGTCAGAAAGTTAATCCAATCAGCATGCGTCTACAAGTCAATAAGCAATGGACTAGTAGATGGTTTTCTGGCAAAAGAACTTATGCCAGCTATCTAGAAAATGACCTTAAAGTACGACGGTTAATTACCAATAAACTTGGTAGCCGTGCTTCAATAAATAAAGTAGAAATAAGTCGTACTCCTAACCTAGTTTCGGTGACTATACATACCGCTAAAGCAGGTGTGGTAATTGGCCGTGGCGGCACAGGAGCTCAAGAATTAAAAGAGCAAATCGAAAAAATCTACGATACACCAACTAGAGTAAATATCGAAGAAGTAAAAAAACCAGATTTATATGCCAAATTAGTGGCTGAAAACATCGCACACCAACTTGAAAGACGAATGAGCTTTAGAAGAGCAATTAAATCGGCTAGCGCCGCAACTATGCGAGCTGGAGCACAAGGAATAAGAATCCAAGTATCTGGACGTTTAAATGGAGCCGAAATGAGCCGTCGAGAAAAAGAAATCGCTGGATCAGTACCTTTGCATACAATACGGGCAGATATAGACTATGCATTTGTACCAGCTCATACTGCAGCAGGGGTAATTGGTGTTAAAGTCTGGATTTATCGAGGAGAGGTAGCTTAGTCATGTTAATACCAGCAAGGACAAAGTTCCGAAAAGTCAGAAAAGGTAAAATACGTGGTGTCGCTACATCGGGTAATTACATAGCCTACGGAGACTATGCTCTTCAAGCTCAGGGTCATGAAAGAATTACGTCTAGACAAATCGAAGCCTCTCGTCAAGCAATGACTCGCTACATCAAAAGAGGCGGTAAGATTTGGATAAGGATCTTTCCTCATACACCCGTTACCAGAAAACCACTTGACGTTAAAATGGGAAGCGGAAAGGGTAGTCCAGAATTTTTTGTTGCTAAAGTTAAACCGGGAACAATATTGTTTGAAATGCAGGGAGTAAGTGAAGAAAATGCTCGAGAAGCAATGCGCTTAGCTGCAAATAAACTACCGGTAAAGACTAGATTTCTAGTAAGAGAGGCAGGTCAATAATGAAAATTACAGAAATACGAAAATTATCGACTGCTCAACTAACTACCGAAAGCAGTAAACTAAGAGACGAAATAATTGAATTGAAAAGAAGTAAAGTAATGGGTGAAAGCCAGAACGTTAGACTAGTAAGACACAAGCGCAAAGATTTAGCTCGCGTATTAACAGTACTTGGCGAACAACTGACAAAGGAGAAAATATAATGGCTAAAACATTTACAGGAACAGTCAGCTCAAGCACCGCCGATAAAACTATCATTGTTAAAATTGAACGACGAAAGACTCATCCTCTCTATAGAAAACAATACAAAGAAACTGTTAAATTTATGGCTCACGATGAAAAAAACGAAGCTATGGTAGGAGACAAGGTATCTATTATTGAATGTCGACCAATTAGTAAAAACAAGCATTTCAAACTAGAAAAGGTTCTAGAAACTCCAAAGTTAAGAGAAGACGCTCTTCAAGCACTTAAAACTGATGAAACCCCAACAGAAGCCAAAGAGGATAAGTCATGATTCAGCAAGAGACACGATTAAATGTAACTGATAATAGCGGAGCAAAAGAAATCCTTTGTATTAGGGTTCTAGGTGGAACAAGGCGCCGTTATGCAAGAGTTGGTGACGTTATCGTTGCAACCGTTAAAGAGGCTAGCCCTAATGGAACAGTCAAAAAGAAAAGCGTCGTAAAAGCCGTAGTAGTTAGAACGAAGAATCAAATTAAACGTAAAGACGGTTCAACTATTAAATTTGACGATAATGCAGCCGTAATTATAGCTGACGATAAAAGTCCACGTGCAACTAGAATCTTTGGACCTGTACCAAGAGAATTAAGAGAAATGGGCTATTCCAGAATAATTAGCTTAGCTCCGGAGGTACTGTAATTATGAATAAACTTTATAAGATCAGAATCAAAAAAGACGATACCGTAATCGTTAACTCCGGAAAGTATAAGGGAAAGACCGGTAAAGTTCTATCTACTAATAGAAGTGAAAATACGGTTGTAGTAGAAGGAATTAATATTGTTAAGAAGCATCAAAAAGCCAACAAAACTTATCCTCAAGGTGGAATCATAGAACTTACCAAACCGATGAATGTATCTAAAGTCAATATCTACGAACCAACTAGTAAGAAGGCGAGTCGAATAGGCTATAAAATCAATGAAGACGGTTCAAAGACAAGAGTTTTTAAAGTAAATGGAAAGGAGATTAAGTAATGGCCACTAAACAAGCTCAAAACAAAACTTATTCTCCTAGACTTTCTGTTCTTTATAGAGAGAAAATAGTAAAGGAGCTAAAAGAAGAGCTTCAATTAGCAAACATTAATCAAGCACCTAAACTAGAAAAAATCATTGTCAACAGCGGGTTAGGTAAAGCCAAAGATGATAAAAAGCTAATGGAAACTGCCCATAATACTATCCGGAAAATAACTGGCCAAGAACCAATTGAAACCACAGCCACTAAATCAATTGCTAGTTTTAAATTAAGAGAAGGTAATAAAATAGGTCTGAAAGTTTCGTTACGTGGCGATAATATGTATGAATTTATGGATCGTTTAATAAATATAGTCCTACCACGATTAAGAGACTTTCATGGTGTAAGCAATCGAGCTTTTGACAAACAAGGTAATTTCGCGTTAGGATTAACTGACCAATCGGTATTTCCCGAATTAAGTTTTGAAGAAACGTCACCGGCTCACGGACTACAAGTAATATTTGTAGTTAAATCAGAGTCACCTGAACACGCAAAAGCTTTATTAACTAAATTTGGTATGCCCTTTGTTAAGGAGAATAAGTAATGGCCAAGACATCAATTATAGTCAGAGATGAGAAACGTAAAAGAATGATTAACCAATACGCTGCCAAAAGAGCCGAGTTAAAGCAACTTGGAGATTATGAAGGATTAGCAAAACTTCCCAGAAACAGCTCAAGAACTCGACTTACTAATCGTTGCGTAGAAACACATCGACCAAGAGGATACATGCGACAATTTGGCTTAAGTAGAATCAGTTTCCGTGAACATGCAAGCCGTGGCGAAATACCAGGCGTAACGAAGTCTAGTTGGTAAAGGAAGGATATAAGAATATGAATCAAGTCTCAACCGATCCAATAGCAGATATGCTAACTAGAATTAGGAATGGCATAGCAGTAAACCAAAAAGAAGTATCAATGCCTTATTCAAAAATCAAGGAATCAGTTGCAAAGATACTTAAAGAAACAGGTTTTATAGAAAACGTAGCTGTCGATGATAGTCAAAATTTTAAAAGACTTAGTCTACAACTATCTACTGAGAACGGAAATTCAAATATTACTGAAATTGTAAGATTAAGCAAACCTGGCAGAAGAAGTTATGCTAGTTCATCAGAAATACCGGTAGTTAAAAGAGGCCGAGGAGTGGTAGTCGTGTCAACATCACAGGGTATAATGAGTGGCGACAAGGCCAAAGAGAATAAAATTGGTGGCGAATTAATTTGTAGGGTTTATTAAGGAATAAAATATGAGTCGTATCGGCAAACAACCAATTGCAATCCCCACAGGCGTCAGTGTTACTATAAACACCGATTCGATTAGTGTGAGCGGAACTAAAGGAACCTTAAATACATCTATCTTAAATGGCATAAGTGTAATCCAAGAAGACAATAATGTATTAGTCAAAAGACAAGATGATGAAGCTATTAATCGATCAAATCACGGATTAATGCGCAGCTTAATAAATAATATGGTTATAGGCGTAAGTCAAGGCTATGTCAAGAAATTAGAAATAGTTGGAGTAGGTTATAGAGTTTCTTTACAGGGAAATGGACTAAAGCTAAATCTTGGCTATTCACACGACATTAATTTTGCTTTACCTGAAGGCATAACGGCAAATGTTGAACAGAACAATATTGTTCTAAGCGGCATCGATAAACAAAAAGTAGGACAAGTAGCAAGTGAAATAAGAGCCTTAAGAAAACCTGAGCCTTATAAGGGTAAGGGTATTAAATACGAAGGTGAATATATAATTCGTAAGAGTGGTAAAAGTGGTAAGGAAAAATAATATGAGTAAACTTTCACAAACAAGACTTTCTCTACAAATGCGACGTAAACGAGTACGCTCAAAAATACATGGAACCGCTAAACGTCCAAGATTAAGCGTACATATATCCCTAAATCATATAAGCGCTCAATTAATTAATGACGACGACAGTACGACAATACTTTTTGTAACAACTGTAGGTAAAAATCAAAAAATAACCATGACCGAAAAGGCAGAATATATAGGCAAAGAATTGGGCAAAAAAGCAAAAGCAGCGAAAATCAAAGTAATAGTATTCGATAGAGGAGAGAAACTATATCACGGCAGAGTTAAGGCACTAGCAGATGCAGCGCGCAGTGAAGGATTGGAGTTTTAATATATGAACAATACTAAACAAGCGGGACCTGGAGGAAGATATAAGCAAGGTGACGCAGTAGAAGAAAAACAATTTGACGAAAGAACACTTCATATAGATAGAGTCGCACGAGTTGTTAAGGGCGGTAGAAGATTTAGATTTAGAGCATTAGTAGTAGTTGGTGATCATAAAAATAAAGTTGGTATAGGAATTTCAAAAGGAGCTGATGTGACAGCTGCAATTACCAAAGCTACTGAAGTTGCTAAGAAGAACCTTATTACTGTATCAATCTTCAAAGACACTCTTCCTCATGAAGTAGAAGCTAAAGTAGGTGGTGCCAAGATCCTATTAAAACCAGCCAGTCCCGGAACTGGACTTATAGCTGGAGGAGTTATTAGGACTATCTTAGAAGTAGCAGGTGTCGGTAACGTCTTAAGTAAATCTCTAGGTTCATCCAATAAAACTAACACAGCATACGCCACTATCGAAGCACTAACCCTACTTAAGCCATCAAAAGACTGGATAACCACCAAGAACAATGCTCATCAAAAATTAGAAAAAGCTAAGACGGTTAAGAAAGCTTAAATTATGAAATATAATCAACTACAGACTAAACCTCACAAGAATTCTAAACGATTGGGCCGTGGAATATCAGCCGGACAGGGAAAGACAGCCGGTAGGGGAACAAAAGGACAAAAAGCCAGAGCAGGATCTTCAAAAAAACCAGGTTTTGCCGGTGGACAAAATCCTTTAATGCAACAACTTCCTAAATTACCTGGTTTTAAAAGTCATCGAATAAAAATGGAAAACGTTTTTACTGAACAATTAGATAGACTTAAAAAAACTAAAATCGATGCAGAAGAATTGGCAACTGCTGGATTAATATCTAATCCTCACGTTTACGTAAAATTATTATTTAAAGGTGAAGTTACTAAAAAATTAGACGTAAATCTTCCATCTGCATCAGCAAATGCAATTATAGCCATAGAACAAGCCGGTGGCAGTTATACAAAAACGAGCAGAATTCCAAGATCAGGCAAAAACAAGCAATCAAAAGACTAATTTTTATGATCGCTTTTTAGCTTTGTCTATGAAATAATATTTGAGAAGATAAATTCCTCTAGAGGGCGGAACGTTAAATAACAAGGAAGAAAAAATCTACATAAAATGAACTGGAAAATAATATGGAAATCATTACGCCAGAAAGACATGCAAAAACGTGTCTTAGGAGTACTTGGAATATTAATCGTATTTCGAATAATGACCAACATTCCAGTACCTCTAGGCAATGCCCAAAATATACATCAGATACTTGGATCTTTATTTAATTCTAAAAACACTCCCCAACTTCTAAGCTTTATGAATGTATTATCTGGTGGAGCTTTAGCTAATTTCTCTATTATGTTAGCTGGTCTAGGGCCATACATTAACGCTTCAATTATTATGCAACTTCTTACTAAAGCTATCCCTCAACTCGAAGCATTGCATAAAGAAGGTGAATTCGGACAAAAAAAGATTAACCAATACACTAGGATATTAACTTTTCCGTTAGCTATAGTACAGTCGATAGGCTCCATCTTCTTAATTAGGCAAGCAGCACAAAGCTTAGGAGGAACAAGCAGTCTTGCTGCAAACGCATCATTAATGCAGTGGGTAATTATGGTAGCAGCATTAACTGGTGGTTCAATGCTACTTATGTGGCTTGGTGAATTAGTCACCGAACAGGGAATTGGTAACGGAATATCTCTAATAATAACTATCGGCATTGTCAGTGCATTACCGGCTAACATTTATAATATTCTTAGCAGTGTCATGGTAAAGCAAAATAGATGGGTATTATTTGGCAGGGTTCTTCCTATGACAAATAAAGTACTTTACTATCTAATTGGCATAATCGTAATAACGGTACTACTAACTTGGATAGTAGTGAAACTTAACGAAGCGGCCAGAAACCTAACCGTAAATTATGCTAAACGAGTCCAAGGCAATAGGGCCTATGGCGGTGTCACGACCACACTACCAGTTAAGCTAATAACCGCTGGAGTAATTCCTATAATTTTTGCAGTTGCATTCTTAAGTGTTCCAAGTTTTGCTGGGCAACTTATGAGTGGCGCCAAAGACCATACGATATCTATAATAGGTACGGATTTAGTCAAATGGTTTCAAACTCCATCGGCGTCGACTTTTGCAACTGAACATCTACTTGCCTATATATACCCCATTACCTACTTTTTATTAGTTTTCGCTTTTACCTTTTTCTATACTAGCATCACCTTTAACTCAAAAGAAATAGCCGAAAATCTTCAAAAACAGGGAGGATTTATTGAAGGCGTTCGAAGCGGCCACAAAACCGAAGTATACTTAGGTAAAATCGTAAATAGGTTAACTTTATTTGGTGCAATAAGCCTAGGTTTACTTGCCTTACTGCCAATAATTGGACAAATATTTATTAACCAAAACATAACT
>DAHXNJ010000042.1 GCA_027365445.1 Candidatus Saccharimonadota bacterium
TCCATGCGCCTTTAGTTTTTTCTAACAATCTAAGGTAGGAACTTTCCGTATCGGCTTTAGTAATGATTTCCTCTACTGGATATATGTATATACCCTTACCGGTCAACATCATATTTAATGTAACCGTAGAATCAATACCTAGAGCCTTTCTCATTTCCTTAGGGATAACAAGCTGACCTTTATCGTTGGTGCTAGTAACTGTACCTATTTTCATACTAGTTGTATTTTACTACTTTCAGAGTCTTTGTGTCAAAGGGTCTGTGTTGAATTATTTGGTGACCCCTGCGGGATTCGAACCCGCGATTGCCGGACTGAGAACCCGGAGTCCTAGACCACTAGACGAAGGGGCCAATGTATACAATTTGGAATGTTAGCATATCTGTTATATATCGTCTACTAGAGTTTTGGATGCAAGATAATTTACTCTTACATTGTACTATTGCACAACTAGCTAAAAATACGGATAATGAGACAAGGCTAGGTTAACATATAAATTTAAAAATATTAGATGGGCATCAACATTATCATATATACAGGACTTGGAGTAGTTATTGCTGTTTTGTTGTTTCTATTAATAAGAAAAAATAATAAATCTACGACTATCGGTAGCGGTAACTTGCAAGAAAATCTAAGAGATGAAAAACAAAAATCAGGCATCATTTTAAATGCAATTGAAGATGGAGTAATTCTTATTGATAAAACAGGGTTAATTCAATTATTCAACCCCGGTGCTGCAAAAATAACGGGATGGGAAGAATCCGAAGCTAGAAACCTCGACTATAAGTCAGTCATTAAACTAGCAAACGAAAAAGGGGAAGCCTACACTCATCAACAAGATCCGCTAGCAAGGATATTTAAAGAGTCAAATTCAACAATACGAGACAATGATGCCTTTTTAATTAGCAAAGGAGGGAAGCAGCTACCAATCTCTATAAGTGTTTCGCCCTTATTAGATCAAAAAAAACAAATGACGGCAGCGGTAGCTATCCTAAGAGATGTTACTAAAGAACGTCTAGAAGAAAAACAACGAAGTGATTTTATTAGTACCGCCAGCCACGAAATGCGTACACCTGTCGCAGCCATAGAAGGCTATTTAGCGTTAGCCCTAAACGATAAAGTAAGTACCATAGATAGCAGGGCAAGATCTTATCTAGAAAAAGCTCACGACTCAACCCAACATCTAGGAAAACTCTTCCAAGACTTACTCACATCTGCAAAAGCTGAAGACGGTAGACTAACATCTCATCCAGTAGTAATAGAATTAGGCAGCTACTTAGAACAGCTTAGTAACGATTTAAAATTTGCTGCAGAAAAAAAAGGATTGGCCCTAGAGTTTAATCTTGGTTCAAGTCAAACAATTGATGCTACTTCTAAAAATTCAGCTGGATTAAAAGTACTAAAACCATTCTTTTATATAGTTGCCGACCCAGATAGAATGAGAGAAGTAATAACCAACTTATTCGATAATGCTGTCAAATACACCGAACAAGGAAAAATAACCTTAGGCTTAACAGGCGATGATCAAGTTGTTCAGATCTATATAAAAGATACTGGAGTAGGTATACCAAATGAAGATATACCTCACTTATTTCAAAAGTTTTATAGAGTAGACAACTCGGCCACTCGTACCATTGGAGGAACGGGACTGGGATTGTATATTTGTCGAAAAATAGTAGAAATGTATCAAGGAAGAATTTGGGTAGAAAGCACAGCTAAAAAAGGATCAACTTTCTTTATAAATTTACCTAGAATTTCCACGACACAAGCAGAAGAATTAAAAAGGTCTGAAGCAATAAATACTATCAATAAACCTATTACGTCTTTATCAAATAGCATGATACAATAATAAATAAGCATAAGCCTATAATTTAAGGATTCCATCATAAAATGGCAAAAGTACTGCTAGTAGAAGACGACAACAATCTAAGAGAAATTTATGAAGCACGCCTTCAAGCTGAGGGTTACGATATAGTATCTGCAAAAGATGGCGAAGAAGCACTAGTTGTTGCCAAAGAAGAAAAACCCGACCTCATAATATCGGATGTTATGATGCCCAAAATTAGTGGTTTTGAGATGCTAGATATTTTAAGGAATACAGCCGGTTTAAAAGAGACAAAAGTTATAATGCTAACTGCTTTGGGCCAAGCTGAAGACCAAAGTCGAGCAGATCGTTTAGGAGCAGATAAATACTTAGTAAAATCTCAAGTAACCTTAGAAGATATCGTAAAAGTATCCCATGAACTATTAGGTGACAACGCCGAACCTGAACCAACCGATACATCAATCCAAACTAATACAAGCCCCGAAACATCCAATGTTGCAAATACTCCTGTTGTTGAGCCACCAACCACTCCTCAACCAGCCGTTCCTGTCACACCTGAACCAATACCAATGGGCGTAGAACCTCAATCCAGCCCTATGCCAGACCCAATAGTAAACAATAATCCAATCGAAGATAGTCAGCCTACTCTTCAACAACAAACAACGCCATCACAAACTGAAGAACATACGGATGAAGCAGACAATACGCCACAAATAAACATTGATCCTACGGGTCAACTAACCCAAACTGAAGCTCAAGAAACCGAACAAATGGATCATACAATCCAAGAATTTTTAAACAACACTCCAACAGCAGAAAATCCAAACGTTCAGTCTAATGATCAGCCATTAACAAGCCGACCTCAGCCTCAGTCAACAAATAACCAGGTAGCTAACGATCAAACACTAGCTCAAGCAGTCAATAATCTTATGTCAGGGGAAGCTGATAATGAATCAAATGGCCCTTTAAGCAATGGACAACAGACACAACCGGCTCCCCCAAGTACACCAGTTACAACCAACAATACGCCACAATCAACAAGTCCAAGCACATCAAACTCAGTAGAGATATCCGGAAAAAAGATTATTAATCCAATCAATCAAGAACCAAAAAAGTCATTTGAAGAATTAGTCGCCCAAGAAGAAGCAAGTTCAGTTAATAATCCTAGCGAAAATCAAATAAACAAACCGTTTAATCCCGACGACCCAAATAATATAGCTATATAAAATGCGAATCAATGCATATATTGCTAAGAATACCGGGCTTAGTCGACGGAAAGTAGATGAACTTATATCTAACGAAAAGGTTTTAGTTGATGGAGAAAAAGCAACAATCGGTCAAGATGTAAATTTAAATAATAAAATACTAGTAAATGGACAACCATTAAGCAACGATCATTCAATAACCACAATTCTGCTCAATAAGCCTATTGGTTATGTAGTAAGTCGTGAAGGACAAGGATCTAAAACGATATATGATTTAATCCCGACTAATCTCCACAGATTAAAACCCATCGGCCGACTAGACAAGAACACATCCGGCCTATTATTAATGACCGATGACGGTAAATTAGCGAATTTACTAATGCATCCAAGTTATAAAAAAGTAAAGATCTATAAAGCTGTTTTAGATCATCCAATTATACAAGTAGACATTGCTAAAATAAACAAAGGGGTAATCCTTGAAGATGGACTAAGCAAACTCGAAATAAGCCTAGTATCAAACGATCGAAAATCTCTTACAATCCAAATGAGTGAAGGGAAAAATCGACAAATTAGACGCACTTTTAAGGCTATTGGTTATGAAGTAAAAAAGCTTCACCGAATACAGTTTGGAGATTACTACTTAAGTAATATAGATAATGGTAAATGGAAATATATCTAACTCATTTTCTTAAATAATTAGAATTAGCCTAAAATAAGCTACAATATAGCTTATATGGCCAATAATAAACTACCGATAGTAGCAATAGTCGGACGAGCTAACGTGGGAAAGTCCAGCCTGTTTAACGCAATAATCGAAAAAAGAGAGGCGATTGTTGCCCGTGAAGCTGGCACGACGCGAGATAGCATCTCTGCAAAAGCGAATTTTAGAAATCAACAGTTCTGGATAGTCGATACCGCCGGTATTAAAGACCCAGAGGATGATTTCGAAGAATCAATTCAATCACAAGTCAGACAAGCCAGTGATAGTGCAGATATAATAATGGTAGTAGTAGAAGCTGATGTACCAATTAGCAATGATGATCGTCAAGTAGCCAAATTAGCCCTTAAAAGTCAAAAAAAAGTTATCTTAGTCATTAATAAAGTAGATAAAATTAATCCTGATGGGGTTTACATATTCGCTAGACTAGGAATCAAGGATATGGTCAGTACAAGCGTAACTCAGTCAAAGGGAATAATTGAACTACTAACACATATCACTAATAATATTGAGAAGATTCCTGTTAGAAAAGAAAGTGAAAGACTTAAAATTGCCTTGCTTGGCAGACCAAATGTTGGCAAGTCTAGTCTCTTTAATTCAATCCTAAATAAACAACAAGCATTAGTTGCTCCTAGAGCAGGCACCACTCGGGACGTAAATCGTTCAACTATTAGATATAACAATCGAGAACTAGAGTTCATGGATACAGCTGGCATAAGACGTCCTGGTAGGATTGAACGAGGTGTAGAACACTTTAGTGTCTTAAGGTCTATTGCTGCCATAGAAGAGTCAGAAATATGCTTTCTACTAATAGACGCCTCCGAAGTTGATGTTTCTCTAGATCAAAAAATAGCAGGCATGATTAAAGAAGCAGGCAGAGGCTTAGTGCTCGTAGTTAGCAAATGGGATACACTCGAAGCTAATGAAAACGTAGACTATGATTCTATCTTAAGTAATATTACCCAAAATTATGAATTTGTAGCTTGGGCCCCGCTAGTCGTAACATCTGCTATTACTGGTCAAAATGTTACTAAATTATATGAACTAGCCCTAAAAATAAAAGAAGCAAGAGACCTTAAAATTCCGACTCACACTCTAAATAATTGGCTATCTAGGGTTACAAGAGAGCATCCACCGGCAGGATTAAAAAATCGGGCTCCAAAACTTAATTATATAGTTCAAGAAGATGATAATCCTATTCCAGCTTTTAAGATATTTGGTAGCCAAACTGGCTTTGTTCACTGGAGCTATAAGCGCTATCTCGATAGAAAAATGCGAGAGGAATTTGGTTTTTTTGGTAATCCAATACAATTCTGGTTGATCGAAAAACATATAGCGCATAAACACGGAGAGAAACCAACTAAAACCATAGAAAGTAACTCTTAGAATAAAATGGCCTGGCTACAAAAAAGACCACAAGTTGCACTACCAATAAACTACTATACCGTGGGCCAAAATAGCACCCTGATTATTGCCGGCCTAGGAAATCCCGAAAAGCAATACACCGGAACAAGACATAATATTGGATTTGAGTGTATAGATTTCTTTGTAGAGAAACACGATGAGATGAGTCAATGGGTAGAGAAAAAAGATCTTAAATGCTTGTTTTCCTCAGGCCGTTTCGGCGATTCCAATGTTATTGCCATAAAACCAACAACCTATATGAATTTAAGTGGCGAAGCCCTCTCTTTAACGCTACGCTACTACAAAACAATTCTAGAGCAAGTAGTAGTTGTTCATGATGAGCTAGACATTGAGTTCGGTAATATACGCACAAGATATGGCGGTCAGGATGCAGGTCATAACGGCATCAAGTCTATATCCTCATTAATAGGAGAGGACTACGGGCGAATTAGAATTGGTATTGGCCCTAAGAAACCATCGGCAATAGATAGCTCAAAATTTGTTTTACAATCTTTTAATGAAATAGAAAAAGAACAAATGATTAACTTAAAAAAAGAAACTATCGCTATCTTAAGTGAATTCGTATATAACAAGCGTCTAAATGTAGAGACTCGCTCTTTTATAGTTTAAAACATAAAAAAACAGACTGACGAGAGGGGGTGGGCACCGCTCGTCAGTCTGTTTCAGAGGACAGGATCAATTAGACACTGTCCGCCCCAAAAACTCCCTTCAAGCCCACCCGGGTGAAACATCATGCAACCATAAAAATAGGCACGTGTCTTCGCTTTATAAAAAGCAAAATCTTTGAGACTCACACTTGTCGGGGGATTACTTAAAGGGGTTAGTATGCTTTAGAACAATGCTATAATATAGCACCATAGGACTTAGTAGTGGAGGGTACAACTACTTTTTTATAAGTCTGCTCTAAAGCAATCTAACAACTGTTAGAATGGGGTAAAAGGTGCGTAAGAATGAATTAATTCAAACCTACAAATGGCAATATTAGCAAATATATGTCTTTATGTCAATACTAATTAATATATTCTTAATTATTACAAGTTTATGTTTCTATCTCGCTTGTGGTAATATATAGCTATGAAATTGATGATAACTGTTGGCATAATAGTATTTAGCACTATAGGAAGCTGGATTGGCCAATTAATGAGTAATGGCAACTGGTTTGGATTATGGAGCTTATTGCTTGGAACCATAGGCAGTTTTGCCGGTATTTGGGCTGGCTACCAAGCAGCTAAATATTTCGAACTCTAATTTATTTTATGCCCATATTTATTGCTTAACCTCATACACTGTAGGCGAACTGAAAGATAGGTTCATTTATTAATTGCATTTATTTCTTATTATGCTTAAGATGAACGGTATGCCAAAAAATCTTGTAATCGTGGAAAGTCCAGCCAAAGCTCGTACAATTGAGCGTTTTCTGGGCGAAAATTATAAAGTAATGAGTAGCTATGGCCATATTCGTGATCTACCTAAAAAGGGGCTAAATATTGACCTGGAGCATGACTTTGAACCAAAGTATGAAATTAATGTCGACAAAAAGAAAGTTGTTAGCCAGCTAAGAAAAGAATCTAAAAATCTTGATGTTTTCCTAGCAAGCGATGAAGATAGAGAAGGGGAAGCAATTGCGTGGCATCTGTCACAAGCTTTAAAACTAGATCCAACTAAAGTTAAAAGAATTGTCTTCCACGAAATAACAAAAACTGCCATTGACGAAGCTATTAAAAACCCTAGATTAATTGATCTCCATCTAGTAGATGCCCAACAGGCTAGAAGGGTACTAGATAGATTAGTTGGATATGAGCTTAGCCCTCTTTTATGGAAAAAAGTTAGAACTGGTTTAAGTGCCGGAAGAGTTCAGTCGGTCTCCGTCAGACTAATAGTTGAGAGAGAAAGACAAATAAGAGAGTTTCAGCCGGAATCAAGCTTTAAAGTCTCGGCTATCTTTATCCACAATGGCGAAACTATACCAGCAACATTAAGTACTACTCTAGCTAATAATGAAGCAACAAAGACTTGGCTCGAAGCAACCAAAAATGCAACCTTTGAGGTGTTGAGCCTTGATACAAAACCAAGTAAGCGAAGCCCAAGTGCACCTTTTACTACCAGCACACTGCAACAAGAAGCCTCAAGAAGACTAGGGTTTAGTGTTCGACAAACAATGACAACCGCCCAAAGGTTATATGAAGCAGGGAAGATAACCTATATGCGTACCGACAGTACGACACTTTCCGGTCTAGCTATTGGTTCTATCGGTGACTATATTAAAAAGGAATTTGGTGCAAACTATCATAAAACCCGTCAATTCAAGACCAAAAATCAGAGCGCCCAGGAAGCACACGAAGCGATAAGACCAACCGACGTAAGAACCAAAGAGATTAATGGAGAGAACTCAGAAAACAGGCTATATGACCTTATTTGGCGTCGTAGTGTAGCTTCACAAATGAGTGAAGCTAACATTGATCGAACTCAACTAGATATTTCTATTTCAAACCAGAAAGAAGTATTTATAGCCAAAGGAGAGATATTGGTCTTTGATGGCTTCATGAAAGTCTACGGTGGCACAAAAGATGACGTCATCTTACCAAAACTAGCCAAAGGCGACAATCTTGAATTATCTGAGCTCAACGCAAAACAGCAATTCAGTAGACCCCCCGCTCGTTATGGTGAAGCTAGCTTAGTCAAAAAATTAGAAGAACTAGGAATTGGTCGACCAAGTACTTATGCTCCTACTATCTCTACTATCCAAACACGAGGGTACGTCGAGAAAACCGATCTTGAAGGAGAAAAAAGAAACATCGAAGTATTATATCTTAAAAATGGATCAATTAATGCCCAAATAGAAGAAGAGACAACAGGAGCTGATAGGAATAAACTAATCCCTACTCCTATAGCCGAGGTTACTACAGACTTCTTGAAAAAATACTTTAGCAATATAGTAGATTATGATTTTACAGCTAAAGTGGAGGGTGAATTTGACGAAATAGCAGCCGGAAAACGAAAATGGAATCAAATGATCGGTGAATTCTATCATGACTTCCATCCATTAATTGAAAAAACCGAAGAAGTATCTAGGCATGAAGTATCTCAGGCTAAGCTTGTTGGAAATGATCCCAAGACAGATAAACCAATATACGCCCGTTTTGGACGTTATGGTCCTATGCTACAAAGAGGTGAGACTACAGAAGAGAACAAACCAGAATTTGCTCCTATGCCTCAAGGAGCTAGCATTGAAACAGTTACACTTGATCAAGCTTTAGTAATGTTCCAACTTCCTCGAGTAGTGGGTAAAACTAAAGATGGCAATGAAATACTGGCTAATATTGGAAGATTTGGTCCATATATTAAAATAAACGATGTGTCAGTATCGATTAAAGGTTTCGACCCCCATCACATCACAGAAGAAGAAGCAAGAGAATTATACGAAGCAAAATTAAAAAAAGATGCCGAAAAACACATCAAAGACTTAGCGAAAGGCATTAAAATTCTTAATGGACCATATGGACCATACATATCTAACGGCAAAGTTAACGCTCGCATAGCCAAAGATCGTGATCCATTAACAATTACCCAAGAAGAGGCGGAGGACTTGCTAGCCAAAGCTCCTACCAAAAAAAGAAAATTCAGAAGTAGAAAAGCCAAGTAATTCGTCTATGCGCAAATCAGTTTTATAGCTATATTCTACAACATAGTCTATGCAAATAAGTCATTAATGTGCTACTATAAAGTCATAAAGAAATCGTTTTGACATATAACATCTAGTGTTGTATAATATTTTAAACTATAGATGAAAGTTTAGGAACTTAAATGCCAGATCCGATAGCAACAACATTATCCACCGAAAATATAGTTAACGAAGTATTGCAATCCATTGACCGCGAAAGGGAACGAGAAATTATCTCTCGCCGTTTTGGGCTCTTTGAACGCAAAGAAACCCTAGAGCAAATCGGGGAATTATTAGGTATAACTAGAGAAAGAGTTCGGCAGCTAGAAAAGGCCGTAATGCAAAAACTTAGAACGACAGCAGAAAATAGCTCATTACCACAAATTGAAGAATTCGAAAAACAAGTTTTGCAACAAATAGAGAAAACCGGACAAGTTATTAGAGTCAGTGAATTAACTATTAAGATAGTTGCCGATCCAAGTCGAATAGAACAGTCAAGAATAGCCTTCCTATGTAGCCTATGCCCAAAACTTATTGTTATAACCGACGACGATACATATCATGCTACAGTAGCCAACAATAGCACCTATAATGAAAAAAATTTAAAGGAAGCAATCAGCAAAGTCGCCAGTACTGTAAGTAGCATAGGTGAACCAAAGACAATTGATTATATAGCCAAACAAGCAGGTATCAAGGATAACAACCAAGCTAGATCATTAGCAAGTGCATCAAAACAACTAACTAGCCTAAATGATAAATGGGGATTAGTTAGATGGCCTTTAGTTAACCCAAAGAATATAAGAGATAAAATATATGTAATTCTAAAAGACAACGGCCGACATATGCATTTTAATGAAATTTCCGAAGCTATAAAAGCTAGTGACTTTAAGCGCAAAGACGTTACTACTCAAGCAATTCACAATGAATTAATCAAAGATAAAAGATTTGTCCTAATTGGTAGAGGCATCTATGCTCTTAAAGAATGGGGTTACGAAAAAGGCACAGTTGCTGACATCATAAGCCAAGTGCTCCGCGAAGCCAACCAACCATTACATCGAGACGAAATCGTCAAAAGAGTTCTTAAGAGTCGTTTTGTTAAAGAAACAACTATCCTATTAAATCTCCAAGGTAAGTCGCAATTTAAAAGAGTAGCTAAAGCAACTTACGAATTATCTGAATAAAAACTTGCTTACAAAAAATAAACAAATTACGAACATTGACTATAGCACCAAAAAATAGGCAATGGAGCTATCTTTACTTTTATATAGCAGAGATAGTGCAGGGCAACCTGTAAAAGAAAAAGAATCAATAATAAAAATATAAATCTATTAACGTAGGGCGAAAATAATAAAGGATTTATTGAATAGGTTAGTCATATAGAAATCAATATCTTACGTCGCACAATGTATATTTTACGACTCATATCTATTGTCCAATAGTCTATTAATCATACCCCTCCATAAAGGGGAGAGTACCCTCTATTGCACTTAATCACTAAAATATAATACACAAACACTAATTAACTTTATCATCGGCACTGTTTGCATATGGCCCATAACTAGATTCTATATGTGCCTTAACTCTATATCTACCTATAATTACACTAAATATCGAACATTTGACGGTCTGTGATATTTATTATAGTTATACACAGTCCGATGCTATAATTTGCTTTTTTTACTGTTTCGTATTTTTATATCCTACTCCCCTATTTTCTAATCATGACTGATATAATTTGACTTTTGCATCATTATATATATTTATATATGTTTTTTTACCAACTTATCTTTTAAGTAATTACTGAACAAAATACGAACTACCAGGGTAGTAGGAGAGTTGAATCGACTATTGATATCCCATATAACACTATTTATAAAATGCTCTGCCACTCACCATTACATTGATGTATTGACTAGGTACTATTCCCTGTTGTCTAAGAGTGGTAATTGCTGCTAGATACGTCCCTACTTGCTGCAAAGCATCTGATTGATGCAAATCGAATTTAATATAATAACTTTCATTAGCTAAATACACATTTAACTGCTCTGTACCAGGGACGATTACGTATTTGCTGACAGTTATATTTTTAGCTTTAAATGCGAGCTGTAATATATGAATAAATTTAACATTATCAGACGATAGTATCTGTTGACCGACTGAATAATTACCATTTGAAGATGAACTAACAACCGGCAATTTCGATATGTCAGTAGGACTAAGTGCAGATTTATCGGCCACTATATCACCATTACTGTCGATTATGTAGCTGTTAACAGCATCCTGGTACATAAGTATTGGCTGAGCAAGCTGAATATATACTGTTGGCGTCGAGCCTATTAACGGAACCGTAACTGTAACATAGCCAACATCTGGCAAGCTCTTGTTTAAAGAAGCAGTAACGTCATAAGTACTAAGAGTAGGCTTAAATCGATTATAAATTGAAGCATTAAGTGCTTTATCAACAGCGTGTTTATACTGAGACATTGATAATCCCTGATAGTTAAAGCCACTAGGTTGAACTATTACTATGTTCGCATTTGGAGAAACTATAACAATATAAATAGTTACTATAAATAGAATAAATAAACTGCACACAATTATCCAATGCCTAACCCTAGCCGGAGTATTATCTGGCAATACTTGTCGTGGTATCTTTTCTCTAAGTGAAGCTACCCTGTTTCGTTTTCGATTATTTATTTTATTATTTTGTTGATATACTCGCGCATTAACTTCTCTAAAAGAGCTATTGACCTGGCTATGACGATTCTTTGTTGGTTGATTTTTTTTCCTAAATTTACGCATGAGCAACTGCTATCTTTTTTTATTTTTAGCTACAGCTAATATTAATTCAACTAAGTCTTTAGTAGCATTAGGAGATGAAAACTGAGCAAAATTTGTAGCCAATATTTTTCTTTGTTTTATATCTCCCAACAACTCAATCACAATTGAAGCTAATCGTCTCTCTTGCTCAGCATGTTCCTCGCTTAGTTCTATGATAGCGTTTTTTGCTGCTAAAGTGCGAGCATTAGCCACATTCCAAGCTAATTGCTTTGAAGGAATAATTATACAAGGCTTAGCTTGAGCCGAAAATTCAGCTAAATTAGTGGCTCCACCTCTCGCAATCACAATATCCGCTGCTCCACTATAAACGTATAGATCATTCACAAATTCTTTAATTACTACCCTATTAATGCAGTTTTTATCTAATAATTTACTATAATTCTCCTTTAAATTTTCGGCCAACCCTCTACCAGCAATATGTAAAAGAAGGAGATTAGGTACTTTCCTTAGCAAATAATCAGCATTATCTAGAATTATTTTATTTAACTGAACGGCCCCATTACCCCCACCCGTAACACATACAACCCATCTATATTCGCTTATGCCCAATTGTTCTCTAAAGCCCTTCATCTTATTTGCTGTGACTATATCGTATTTATTACTTATTGGTACTCCAACTGTAACAGTATTCTTTCGGGGATAAGGATATAGATCAGTGCTTAAAGCAACAGCTCTTTTAGCAGCCATAGGTGCAATTAACCTATTAGCTAAGCTGGCGGTGCTATCAGAATCATGAGTAATATACGGTATTCCCCTTAATTTAGCAGCCAGAGCCACCGGCACACTCACAAATCCTCCCCTCGTGAACACTACAGAGGGCCTTATCTTGCCCAATAGCCGCCAACTCTGCCATGTACCCATTATCACTCTAAATACGTCTCTAAAGTTAAGATATTGCGTCTTATAGTCAAATACTTGGTGCCAACCCTCACCATGATATCGCCTAAACTTTCCAGCCGTTATTAAATAAGTATTATCTATATTTGGATCCGCTTGAGGCACATCTCCCAATTTGTCGCCTTTTTGACCAATGTAGACTATTTTTGTAGCTGAATTACTCTTTTTTAATTCAGCTGCGATCGCTAAGATCGGGGTGATATGCCCCCCTGATCCCCCGCCGGTGACTAATATTGTCATTTGTCCCTGCCCTTCCCGTCTGCAATGGATTATTAAACTCTCCAGGTACAGTAGTAGTATATCTAGATATCTGATAAACCAAACCCATCGCCGCCGCAAAAAACACTACTGATGTTCCGCCATAACTAATAAATGGTAAGGTTATCCCTTTTAACGGCAATAAGCCTATCATTGCCCCTATGTTTATTAATGCCTCAATACTAATCCAAGTCAATACACCAATAACAAACAAACGAGTAAAATTATCTGGAGCTCGTTCGGCTATTCGGCTCATTCTAGTAAATAAAGCCCCAAAAATAGCTAGCAATATAATTGATCCAACGAACCCAAATTTCTCTGCATAAATCGCAAAAATGGAATCATTATCCGACTCGGGCAAATAACCATAAGCCTGAACACTTCTGCCTACCCCAATACCCAAAAATCCCCCACTACCTACAGCAATAATAGCTTGGCAAGATTGATATCCAGTAGTTAAACAATTCGTATTTGGATGCAAAAAAGTTTCGATCCTTGCCAAACGATATGGTGTTGATGCGATAGCTAAGAAAGTGCCGATGATAACAACAACTCCAATGATCAATATTCGCTTAAAAGACAAGCCAGCCACAAAAGCCATTATAGCCATCATCGCTACTATCACCCCTGTAGAACCTAAGTCACTTTGTACACCCGCAATCAAAAAGCCAATACCCACTAAAACTGCCAAAAGAGGTAAAGCTACTTTCTTGAAATTTTTTATTGCTCCAGTTCTCATACTTCTTGCTAGAAAATGAGCTAACCAAATAAGTAAGGCAAATATAAGAAAATCAACCGACTCAAAAGACATACTGCCAATCCTGACCCATCGATGAGCCGGATAGTTAGGGTTTACCGGCAAT
>DAHXNJ010000049.1 GCA_027365445.1 Candidatus Saccharimonadota bacterium
CTATGCAACCAACAATGGGTCATCTGTGAAAGGAGATAACTTAGTTAACTCCCCTAATCAGCAGAATAAGCTAGAACTCAGTCTTGCAAACCTTACACCTGGTAACACCTATACTTACTCATTTAATGTTTGGGATAGTGGCACAATTCAAGGTTTAGTTAACAATATTGTCTATACACCACAACCTAATCCAAGCACCAATCAGAACTCTCTAGAAGGCGCACTAACCGTTAAAATATATGACGGCCAAGGTAATCTTTTAGGTTCTACGGCTGGCAACCAAAGCTCTACTTTTAGCACCAGCGGCTATAAAGGCACTTACCCTAATGGTAACTACTTTGGTCCGGACTTTATTCAGCCAGAGCATAATGGCAACACCACAATTCCGGGGAGCGGTGAAGGTTTTGCAACCTATAAAGTTGTTATATCCTATGCTGGAGGCTACTACAACAATAACAATGGTACTAACCCATTAGTTAACCAAAACAATCAAGAAAATGTTTCAATTGATCCGTTACTAACGGTCAACGGCAACACTCTTTAACCAAAATAATAATCTGGCCGATTGGGAGCTTAAGCCCCCGTCGGTCAGATATTTTGTGATATGGAAAGGTTCAAGTTAATTAAGACTAGAATGTTAAGAAAAGAACATCTTAATCCTAGATTTATTTTTGAAGGAATCGTACTATTAGCCATGCTTATTGGCTTTATTATAATGTGTATTGCAGTTTTGTCCGGCAGTTGGCAAATAAGACCTATCTTATCTGGTAGTATGCGACCAGGTTTTTCAATTGGAGGAGTAGCAATTACACAGACTATTCCTACGAGCCAATTAAAAGTCGGCGATGTAGCTGTTTTTCACCCGCCGTTTTTGAAGAATACTACGTACATACACCGGATTATCTCTATAAGGAGGTCTAACAAACAGTACATAATCCGCACAAAAGGAGACGATAATCCCATTGCTGACCCATGGTTGCTTAGAATTACTAGTAAAAACGCTTACATAGCGAGATTCACTTTGCCATTTATCGGATATCTTGCAGTTTGGGTTCACTCATACAGTGGCAGGAAGATCCTGTTAACGATTGCCGGCATATTAGTAATAATATTTATAATGTCTATCTTATTAGAGCGTGAAAAGAAACGACGTATTAAAAGACCTCATAAAATTACCAAAAATGTTAAAAAGGATTAGCTTTTTAATTTAGTCTCAATCTTATGGGTAGTGAGCTAACTGGTAGGATTAGCTATAAAAATAGTCGGAAATGTTATATCTGAACTTTTAGACTGGGCAAGGTCAAAGCAAGCTAGAAGACAGTATAGGCGACTACGAGTTTCTAAATCACACACTCTTGTGTGGATGTTAAACAATAAATAAGATAAGATGCCAGGACCCAATTATTAACATTTAATAACAGAAATTGGATTTAGCAAGAACAGTAATCCAAGCAGCCTTAGCTTAAGCTATAAAGTAACGCGTCTATTTCTATGACTTAAACCCTAATTATGTCGATTAGGTAGTAACTCGCGTAATAGCTTCTTATAATTTTTTTAGCTTATTTTATTTTTAGGAAAAATAATTTTCATCAAGTTCGCCAAAAATTATCCGGGCAGGCTTATTTCTGTCTTCATCAGTCATAATATTCAGCCATTCCGAATCGCTACTATCTAAGTTATAGCCACTAACAAGTACTATATTTTTAATTCGTTGATAACGATTTAGTGCTATCTTAACGTCATGAATCTCTTCAGAAGTGTCAGTTAGTTTTTGATAGCTTAGTTTAATAGGGCCATTTTCTCTTTCTACAATTTCAAATATGTATTTTATAAATTCAGATGAAGATATAGGACTTGTAACTAGATATTCGGGGTTTTCCATTTATATATAATAATATAAAACAATACATAATACAAAAAAATATTATAGTAGACACTTTGTTATTGCAGATAATCTTAAACTTTCTTCAGTCTATTGCTAATAAATTACAATATTGTTAGGTTGTCAAAGTTATAAAAGACTTCCTCCATTTTTTTGTTTTTTACTATTTTTGGGAGGAGTTGATGTGTTGTTCGATGGTGATGATTGAGGGCTAGATTGGGCTACGTCAACTGTTTGAAAGGTTATACTAGAACTTCCTTGATATAGTACGCTATCAGTGACGGTACCAGTTAGAGTAACGGTTCCGCTAGATGTTGGTAAATAATAGAAAGATACTGTTTGTCCAGAAGTACTAACTCCGACTGTATGAATTACTTTGTTATTAATAGAAAAGCTTACATTGCCCGGAAATCTACTACTAGATAGTGGGTGAGTACCTTGGGTAATAGTTGCTTGAATTAAGCATCCTTGGCCACTATTGTCAGTGTTAGAACAAGTATTATTGGCTGGCGGTGTAATAGCAATCGACGGATGAACGTCACTACATTTATGTACGTTATCATAGGCGGTCGGAGCCTTACTGGCTCCCGTGACGAATTGATCTACCGAAAAAGCT
This sequence comes from Candidatus Saccharimonadota bacterium, assembly GCA_027365445.1. Classification (GTDB taxonomy): domain Bacteria; phylum Patescibacteriota; class Saccharimonadia; order Saccharimonadales; family UBA4665; genus JAJZWH01. The sequence goes on from DAHXNJ010000049.1 coordinate 2,499, forward strand.
GCAGCGTTTCCATTATATTCGGTTTGTCTTGCTAAAGGAGGAGTACAAGACGTAGCTAGTAGTCCAGAAACTTTATCAATTGTTATTGATGAGCCTTGAGTTGACTTTGGGACATACCAGTAAGGAAAGAGGTCTTTAGCTGGTCCTGGTTCAACTGAGCCTAAGCCCACATGGGCTCTTTGGACAAAGGCTGGAAGTACTTTAATATTACTAGGCTGTACCCAGTTAATTGGTTTTGTATGGAGCATACTTAAGGCTCCTTGCATCCAATATCTAGCTAAAGGTTCCGTCATTATCTCCATTCCGCCTGCTGTTAGTGGTTTATTGACTGTGTGGTATCCTACCCATGTTTCAACAGCATATTGAGTAGTCCAGGCAGTCATTAGTCCACTAATGTTGGCATGGGTAGTACCGGTTTTTATAGCTATGTCCCAGCCATTATATCTCTGCCATTTATAGCCAAAACTAGATATAGGTGAGCAGTTAGTAGCATTACAATAACCAGGCAAATAAGTTGCTTTAGGATCGCTCAGAATATTGTCTAGAATATATGCCGTATCGGGTTGTATAACTTGCTTTGGTTTAGGTTGCTTCCATTGGTAAATAGCCTTATTAGCCGAATTAGTGATACTTAAGATATACGTTTGAGGGATCTCTTGTCCCAACCTTCCTAAGGTGGCTATTCCGTTAACGGCATGATCAAGGTGTAAATATCCTCCTTCACCGATAGCTGCCGATCCATAGCAGGGTGCTTGATGACTTGTGCCGGCCGTACTTACGTTTGTGCCTGGCTTATAGCAAACGTAAGCATTTGGATAGCCCATCATCGCTGAAGCAGTCTTTTGGACATTACCTAATCCGGCCATTAATCCTGCTTTTACAGCTGGCACATTACGAGATCCGGCTAGGGCATATCTAATTGTTTCTGGGCCAGGATAGCGAAAGTCGTAGTCCCATAGACAGTTACCGCCATTTAAAGGATATTTTTTATTAGTACATGGATATCCGGGCAATGGTTGTTGGATATCGTAGAGCACTGAACCTGCTCCAGCGTTATTCTTAGGATTGTTAATGAATGTTGAGTAGACGTAAGGTTTAATGGTTGAGCCAGGGGATAAATTAGCTTGAGCGTAGTTGACTTGTCCGTAATTAGGGTTATTGAAGTTAGTCCCGCCTACTAGAGCAACTACTTGGCCTGTTTTTACCTGTTCGGCTACTAAAGCTTCTTCATCAGCTCCGTAATAATGTATATTTGGAATGTTCTTTTGAATTACTTGATTAGCTAGATTTTGCAAAGGTACGCTTAGGGTGGTATCTACTTTCCAGGCTCCATGCTTAAGCATTTTGGCACCATATTTTCGAATTAGTTGTTGTTTAGCTGATAAGACAAAATATGGAGCAGTAATATTATTATATTTAGATTGGAGCTTTTTAACTTGAGCTAGTACGTTAACCTTTTTTGCGGCCGCTGCTTGTTGAGCGGTTATCATATGCTGAGCTGCCATTTGATCGAGCACATAATGTTGTCTACCTAATAAGGCCGAAGCAGAAAAGTAATTAGTCGATAAGGCTGGATTATACTGAGGACTACTAAATGGAGAATAATAAGTTGGAGCTTGTGGAATAGACGCTAACATAGCCGACTGGGCTAGTGTTAATTGACTGGCATTCTCATTAAAATAATCCTTAGCAGCTGCTTGAACTCCATAATCAATATTGCCATAAGGAGCTATATTTAGATAAGCAGTTAAAATTTGATTCTTACTATATTTATCGGCCATTTCAACAGATAAAGCTAATTCCTCTATCTTTCTAGGAATAGTTAAAGGATCTGGCCAGCCTTTATTAAGTTTTACTACTTGTTCGGTAATAGTAGAGGCTCCTTGTAGGCCATGCCCTAAGTGAATAATGTCGTGAAATGCAGCTCTAACTATTGATCCAAAATTAAAGCCACCTTCATGATAAAAATTCTTATCTTCGATTGCGACCGTTGCTTCTTTTACATAGGGAGATATTTGATTGCTACTAACTGGAACTCTTTTAACGCTGTGATAATCTTGCCAAAGTAATATTTTTCCTGTCCGGTCATAATAACTCACGCTGCCTGGAGCGTTAGGTGCAAATATGCCTAAAGAATATAGATCTTGACTGAAATACGACAACATACCTAAGACTAGGATAAATAGAATTATTATGGTTACACCAAGGCTTTCTAGGCCGATGATAGTACCATCGCGACTAAATATAAAACTACCCACTTTTTTAATGTATGGATTAACTTCGCTAAATTTTCTAGGAAGAGGAAAGTAAGTTCTTTTAACTAACTTATATTGACGCTTTACTACTTTTATTGGATTTAGCTTATGCGATCCCAATGATTGCTGTTGAAAAGCAGATACTCTTCTTCTACTTCTTCTTCTGTTTCTTCTTGCCGTCATAATCTTAAGTTTGCTTTTCGTTTCCTTATTACTAACTAGTCTTTTGTATAACTTAACTTATTATAAGGGTCAGCCGTAAAATCTCTAAAAAAATAATACAATTACAGCTAATAATATATTGTCATGCTAGCTTTAACAATTAACAAGCATGAGAGTTTTTACTTTTTATATTTTTTCATGTTATTCTAAGACTACATTAACAATTTAAACAATATAAAGAGTACGGGGAGAGAACTAGCTCGTTGATCCGTCGGCAACCTGCTTAATTTCTTAAGAAAGGTGCTCCTTCTAGCCTGTTAAGCGGGAAAGATGTTATTTAATAAGAGCATTCTTTCTTCGGCTTGACCAGAAAGGATGTTTTTTTATGTCAGATAATATTAATAACCTATTTACTAGTGAGAGTGTGTGTGCTGGTCATCCAGATAAGATTTGTGATGCAATTAGTGATGCAATTCTTGATGCTGCTATTGCTAAGGATCCGAATAGTCGAGGGGGAATTGAAGTAGTTGCAGGGTCTAATAAAATCGCACTATTTGGTGAAATTAAAACTAATGCTAAGTTGGATTATGAAGACATAGTAATTAAAACAGTGCGTCGCTTAGGCTACACTAAACCTGAATGGGGCTTTAGTGATGCTTCAGAGATTTCTAATAACATACATCAGCAATCACCTGAAATCTCGATAGGAGTTGATGAAGGAGGTGCTGGCGATCAAGGTATGATGTTTGGCTTTGCTGTAAATGAGACGGATGAATTAATGCCGATGCCGATTGCTCTGGCCCATGCTTTAACTAGAAGAATTGATTATGTTAGAGAAGCAGGGGAGATTAAATGGTTGAGGCCGGATGGTAAAACCCAAGTAACGATAAGGTATGAAAAAAATAGACCATTATTAATAGAAAAATTAGTAGCTGCTGTGGCTCATGATGAGAATGTCAGCGCTACTGATGTAAGAGCGGAAATTATAAAAAAAGTGTTTTTGCCTGTAATAAATGATTTTAATTTTGATCTTCCTCAAGATAAGGATATTGTCGTTAACGGTACAGGGCTCTGGCATATACCAGGACCTCAAAGTGATGCTGGTTTAACAGGTAGGAAGATAGTCGTCGATACTTATGGGGGCTATGCCAGAGTGGGTGGTGGTGCTTTTAGTGGCAAGGACCCAAGTAAGGTAGATAGAAGTGGAGCTTATGCCGCGCGCTACATTGCTAAAAATATTGTTGCAGCAAAATTGGCTACTAAATGTGAGGTTGGCTTAGCTTATGTAATTGGTCAGTCTAGACCATTGATGCAAACAATTGATACTTTTGGAACAGCTCGTGTTAGTGATAAGGAATTATATGACTTTATGGATAAGCTAATCGATACTTCAGTTAATGGGATAATAAATAAACTTGATTTAAAACAGCCAATATACTCAAAGACTACAGCTTATGGTCATTTTGGAAAGCCTGATTTGGCATGGGAACAAGTTATAAGTTAGAAAAATTAACTACAAATAAAACTTTATGGACATTTTAAAAAAAGCATAACAGATTAATTTTTTAGACCTTTATAAGCAAGTTAAATATATTACTGCTATTAGTTAGCATAAATTTAAAACTTGTGTTGGATTAATACTCTTAAATAACTATAGGGTACATAAAATCTAAGTATATTTAATAATCTAAGGAGGGACAAAAACATGAGAAAAGCTAACTTTCCAAAATTAACATTCCTAAAAAAAAGCAAGAAAAATAAGTCCACAGGATCGGCTAGTCTACTATTAACTTCTAGTGCAGCTTTTTTTGGAGTAGTAATTGGTGTTATGGGATCGCTAGGTTTCGTTGGTAACTATTTACACACACAGTTTACCAATGAAAATGCGGTCCTATCGCACCAAATTTCATCGCTGAAAACTAATTTATTGGCATATAAAACAGCATCTTTCACTAGCACTGGAGCTTCCGCTGGACAGTGCTCAATACCGCCTGCGTCTACAACTTCGAATGTATCCAGTAATTCAGTTATTCCTACGACAAATGAGCAGCAGCCACTAATCACAGCATCAGTCTTAAAGCCGATTACAACAACTAGTTCACTGCCATCTTCAAGCACTAACAGCAACACTCCTGTTAGCGTCTATCCTTTTGTCCAAGAATTATCTAATGGACACTTTACAACAACCGGAACTATAAGTGATACGGGTTATGCATCGAATAATAATGTCACTACCAATAATACGGCTACTCAAAAAGTAACCAATGACAATAAACTATCGATTAATGTGTCAAATCCTCAAACTAGTACATCCGGCAGTTCTAGTGTAACTAGTAATACAAACGGCGGTTCAGCTACTTCAGGAAGTACCAGCAATACGAGCAACACTAGCTTAGATGTTAAAGTGCAGAACTAATAATTGAAATATTAAGTAGTGGGAGGGATAGCCATATGGCATTAGCAAGTTTACACACAAATTTCATTGGCATGAGTGTTCGATTGTTAATTGCCACGGCTATCCTGGTATCGGCATACTTTATTGCTAAACCTGATGCCGCATATAAAAGACCTAACTTAAATTTAATTAACACAGCTGCATATACTGGCAATAAAGGAATAGCTAACAGTAATATCAAAATAATAAAAGCTGATTCAGTCGGTCAGGTAAAGAAGGTTAAGACCAGTACGACCATATCAGCGGCTACTTCGTCAAATAGCGGTAATTCAAACTCCAGCAATACACTAAATATCAATGGCCAAACCGTTAAGTTAAATCCAAATTCAACTTTTACCAAAACCATAACATCACCGAGCGGCCAGACCAATATAACCTATAGCTCTTCAAATAATAATGGTCAAGGATCTAGTAGCTCGTTAAACATTAGTAGTAAATCGGTTAGTCAGTCAGGTACAAGTTCGTCAGGACAATCATCGCAAATTAACATAAATCAATCGACTCAATAAGTTATATAGGCCTTAGTCTTTCGACACTAATCAATAAATATTGTTGGTTAATGTCGGGAGACCACCCCCCGAAATAGAAATAATTAATAAATATTAGCCAAAAGGAGGCACAATATGGTAGTAAGAAAAGCATTAAGAATGACTGCTTCAGCTGTCACGTCATTAGGATTAGTTGCAGGGTTTGGCGGCATAGCAAGTGCTGCTACAACTAACGGAACCGTAAACACAACCGGATATAACTCGACTAACAATATTACAAACAACTCGACCTGGCATGGTCGTCTAATGAACATGAATGATTTGATGGCTAATGTAGTTAACCCTCAATCTTCATTCAGTGGAAATACCTATAATCGTTTTAATACTAAAGGTGGTTCAGCTAACTCTGGTTCAGCTTCAAATAATAGTACTCTAGATGCTAATGTAGTCTATTCAAACCCAGCTAGTATGTCTGGTTCTGGATCAGGTTCTTCATCGTTTAGCGGTATGGTTAACGACACGGGCGCACAGTCCAACAATAATGTTACCAATAATTCAACTTGGAACGGTCGTGTAATGAACCGCAATAACTTGAATCTAAGCGTATCTAATCCACAGCAGTCATTTAGCGGTAACGCAAGTTCTAGCTATAACACTAACGGTGGTTCTGCGACTTCTGGTAGTACTAATAATACTAGCAACACCAGTGCATCAGTTAACTATGTAAATTCAGGTAGTATGAGCACAGCTGGTACTAGTGGTAGTTCATCAAATACAGGCACCGTGAGTGATACTGGTGCAATGTCTAACAATAATGTTACGACTAACACTAACACTAGCTTAAAAGTAGTTAATTCGAATAGTGCTCAGATCTCGACTAACAATCAACAACAGTCATCATCTGGCAACTCAAATGTTAGCTATAACACTAATGGTGGTTCAGCAACTTCCGGTAGTGCAAGCAACACAAGTGATACTAACATAAGCGTCGATTACTCTAATTAAGACAATAATATAGAGTTATTATTAGTTTAATAGTTATCACATCACGTGTGACTATTTACTAAACAGCGTAGATGGAAAAAGGGCAGATGGGTGGTCTGTCTGCCCCCCTAGTATTCTTTAGTAATGAAAGATTAAAACTGTATAAATTTAAAATAATTGCAAATGTAAGTCAATAATAATGAGGAGCCGTCTATGTCTAACCAATTCTTTTTACTAAAACGTCGGATCAAACAAATTGTCTATCTAATGATGTCACTAGTTTTACTAGGCGGCTTGCCTTTTCCAGCTTACGCACTTGCTGCTACGACCAGCACAGCTATATCGAACAATAGTAGTTGTCCGCTAGCAACCGGTACAACTAAGCCTACCGGAGCATCAGCAGTAACTTATATTTATAATCCAAAAACATGTTTATGGTCTAATGCTTATTATACTTGGAATCCAGTAAACGGAGTATATACACCACTAACTCCACTTACTTATACATATAATCAATCAACTGGACTATGGGATTCAACTCAGTGGGTGTATGATCCTGTAACCAATAAATACGAACAGCAGCCCTTTAGTGTTAGTCAGGTCCCGACCGGAGCTAAAACAATTGGTGGTCCTGCATTAACCTCTTCTTCTAGTAATACGTTAAATAATCAAAATTCTGCTTCAAATCAGAATAATTCATCATCGTCATCTAGTTCTAGCGCGAGCAATGGTTCTAATAATGTTACTACGGCCAATACTAATAATATAAATCTTAACAATAACAATAATGCTAATGTTAATAATACCCAAAATCAAACAACTAACAGTGGTAATAGTTCAGTATTCGGGAATACCTCTGCCGGGAATGCTACGAGTGGTAATGCAACATCATTGGCTACGGTCGTAAACAGTATTGCGTCAAACTCACCTTTAGCTAATGCTACCCAATTTACGGCTAATATTGACGGTAACGTAAACGGTAATTTAACATTTAATCCGACTCAATTATTTCAACCTGCCAATAGTTCGATCTTAAATTCTAATCAGAATAACGTTACTATTAATCAGGCTAATAATAGTTCTATAACTAATAATATTAATCTTGCTACTAATACCGGTAATGCAACAGTCGCAGATAATAATAATGCAGGCAGCGCAACCAGCGGCAATGCTAATTCAGTAGCCAATGTAGTTAATATGATTAATTCTATGATAAGTTCTAGAAAATCATTTATTGGAGTAATAAACATCCTAGGTGATTTGAATGGGAATATCTTGGTGCCTCAACAATTCTTAAGTGGTTTAATTGCCTCCAACGCGCCTCGATCAACCTACGCCGTAAATAACAATACACTAAACAAAGATAGCTTTACGTCTAATCAAAATCAGACTATAAATAATAATATTAGTACCTCTGCGGCATCCGGTAGCGCTATTGTTAATAAGAATACGACGGCTGGTAATGCAACCAGTGGTAACGCCTCAACTAACGTTACTATATTTAACTTAGCTGGAGATAATGTATCTACTTCTAACTCTATGCTTGTGTTCGTTAATGTACTAGGAACATGGGTGGGTATGATTCTAAACGCTCCAGCCGGTACTACGTCGGCATTGCTTGGAGGAGGAACTCAATCAACGGGCAGTATAAATAATAATCAAGTGAATAATGTTAAAGTTGCTAATACTTCTAATCAGACAATAAATAATAATATTGGTCTTAAATCAAAAAGCGGCAACGCCTTGGTAAGTGAAAATACTAATGCTGGAAATGCCACGAGCGGCAACGCTACGGCATCAGCTAATATCGCTAATCTTGAAAACGATAACTTGAATATGTCTAATTGGTTTGGAATATTGTTTATTAACGTATTTGGAAAGTGGATAGGAAGCTTAGGATTATATAATCCGTTAGCCTTAAGTACTAACCAAAGTAGTAATACTACAACTGGTGCAAACACAAAGATAGCTACAAATGTACATAATCTCCCTGCTTTTAGTGTCACGAATGCCAATGATAGTATTGCTTTTAGTAAAATTAAGCTTCCAATACTTAGTGGCAGTAGTTCTTTGTCTGGTGGAATCGGTAGTAATGTGACTAACAGTAGTAATAACTCAGTTAATAATACTAAAAAACCTAATTCAAGTAAGGCACCGAAGTATAGTTTAACTAGTATTAAGAAGCCTATTAATAAGACTGGTAACAACTATAAGTTAAAAGCTTTACCTAAGAATTCGTCAACAACTGAGATATTCGCTATTGGAGCTGTAGGTATTGGAATGGCTTTATTTGGAGTTGACTATATTATCCGTCATAAAGCACTTTCTACGACAAATAGATAGAGTTATAGCTTAAAAAAATAATTGTTTATTTTTTAGCGCTTTAGGATACAATTAACATTATGGATAACTTCGGTAAATCACAAAAAATAGTTATAGTTGAAGATAATGTTAGCTTAGCAGATATATATAAAACAAGATTAGAGTTATTGGGCTATAGTTGTTTTGTAGCCTATGATGGTGTGGCTGCGTTGAATATTATAGAACATGAATTGCCCAATTTGGTATTACTGGATCTAATGGTTCCTAAAATTGCTGGTGACCAAATATTAGAGACGATGAGAAAAAGTGTCTGGGGTAGGGATATACCGGTATTTATCATATCTAACCTCAATGAGGCTGATGCGCCTACGGGTTTAAGGGAGATGGGTATTGAAGGTTATGCTGTTAAGGCCAATCTTTCTAACAATCAATTAGATGAACTAGTCGATAATATTCTAAAACCAGCGGACCAGCAAGAGGACGTATTATTAGAAACTAATGAAAATGACCAAACTACAATTGCTTAAGTAGCTTTTAGGATTAATAAAGATTTTCCTTCATAAGCTGACAAAGAAATAGAAAAGGTATTTAGGTCATCGACGTTACCAATAACTTGATCTTCAAACATGTCATAAATTTCTGCACCAGCAATGAGGTATTCTGAGTTAACGCTTCCAGATATCTCATCGCCCGAAAAGTTAAGGACACTTAATTGGATCATATCGTTTTCTGGTAAAACATGGACCATGACTAGCATTGATTTATGAGAAACGTTAGGAATATCTACTTGACGAGCAATATCTATCGAATATTTTTTCCTAATAGCTATTATTTTTCTTAAATTTACCGCAAAAGATCCTTCATCTTTTAGCTGCTCATTTAATGATCCGTATAAAGCTGATGCTATAGGCATACCAGCAGTACTGGATTTTGCATTATGATTGATGCCCATTAGGTCATAGCCGCCTCTATTGATCCATCTAGTATCACCGTCTTTTATAAGTTCTTTGATTTTCTCTTTGTCAATAGTTAGGGCTCCTACTAAGTCCCAACCGGAAAGAGCAAAAACACCTGGTTGTAAAGCATTAAACATGGCCATAAGTAGGTGTACATGCTTAATTTTTTCTAAATTGTTGCTATTTATGTTAGATAAATCTGTTATACCCAAGACGGCACATATAAGAGAAGCCGAGGTGCAGGCTATTCCATTTGTGGTAAATAATAGGTTATAGGGAGCAGCCTCGCCACATAAGCAATTAGCTATTTCTTGTCGAATGATCTTTCTAAGCTCAAGTCCACTGATTTGCGTATCACGAAAATCAAATAGATCATCTTTATGTAGTGTCCAGAGGTGAACCAATTCATATGTTAAGTCGTCATGGTTTTGTAGGGCGTGAACTAAAGATGCTGGATCGACGCCTAGTTCAAGTCCAATCCGCATCATTAATCTTAAAAATTCGGTGTCGGATTTTATCAGTGCATGATGATAGGCTGGCCTAGTAATGAAGTCATAAGATAAATCGGCCCCAGCATGAGACATGTTGACTATATCATCAATTGCTAAGTTAAGTTCCTGGAAAGTAAAACCACCAACTTTCCTGACCATGCCGGAAATTAGTAAGTTAGCCGCTTCACTTAATGGGTGTCCTTCAGACCATGCCGGCTGGTCTTCACTGGATTTTTCTACTCCTAGGAAGCCATTTGCATCAAGTCTCAGAGCACTTGAACCTAGATCGCCAAGTGAGTGCAGGGCATCACCGACAACAAGTTTCATGCCGGCAAAGCTTGGATCAAGCCAGTTTATTGATGGTTGACCATCCTTAAAGTAGTGAAGGTAGACCCACCGTCTAGCAATTCCATCCACACCTTTAATTTCTTTAGTTACGCTCCAGTTAGTTTCTTTAACGCCAGGTTCAAAGAAGATTACGCGTTGTAGCTTGCCGATTATATAACCGAGATGTTTTAATTCTTCTTCAGTCTCTATCGATAAATTAATTGAGTCTTTGCTTTTTGGAACTGCTGGTAATACTTTCCAGTGCTCAGGCAATATTTCTACCATATGATAAATTCCGGGATAATCCTTATAGCCCATTTCAGCCAATATAAAATCAAAGCCCTTACCTGTGTGGCCAGGAATAATATCGTCAATTATTATGCCACCGTTTGCTTTCGCGGTATTGCTCATATTAATGTATTCGCTTTCGCTACCAAATATAGGATCGATTCGGTTACTTATCCTATCAAAGTGGCCATCAATGCTTGGTGTTTGTTTCCAGCCACTTATACCGCCAGCTAATTTTAGTGGCCCAGTATGTAGAGCATCAATGCCAATAGTATGAAAAGCAGCCCATAGCTCATCACTGCCTAATGTTTTTAATATTGATTCATTGTCTTTAGTTACTAATGACAGACCATAAGACGTATACCAAACTGAGGCCATTTTAACAGCCATTCTTGGTCTAGGCTTGGCAAATGGACGTTGCCACATGCTTCCTTTAGCTGAATATTTTGTAGCTATCTTATTGGCTTGATAGAGCATTGATTCTCGTTTTAACCATCCTACATATGATTTATTTTTAGCCGAAGCAGGACCAAGTCGGCGGATGTTAATTGGAGCAATAACAAAACCTCGTGCTTTAAGCCATAATTTTTTAGGACGCGCAGGGAAAAACTGCTCGGAAAAACTAAGCTTACCTGAACTATGAAAAAGTCTGCGTGCCATATGATTAATGTAACCGTATTTTTCTTATTAATAAACTATAAAAATCGCTTGAAAAAATAATTTTTTTAGTTAACTGCTATAGTTTCCAATATTAGTTATATATAATTAAAACTCTTTTTCTTTATAATAGCCTGAGTAAGAGGCGTAAGCTAATTGATTTTAGCATTGGTATAAAGTCAGATAATGTCCTATGCTAAGTATAATTAAATAAAGAAAGTTAGTACTTGGAAGAATTATTTATACCAATAATAATAGGAACAACTAGAAAACAGCGTAAAAGTCATTATGCTGCACAGTTACTTAATGAGGTCGCTGGCGAGTACAGTTTTATAAAAACACAAATAATTGATCCGAACGACTTTATTTTCTTAGGTGACGGAAACGATCAAGAAGGCAAAGATTCAAGATATTCAGACATAACAAAAAAAGCTGATGGATTTTTTATTGTTGTACCGGAGTATAACCATAGTTTCCCAGGTAGTTTAAAGAGGATGCTAGATAGTGAATTAGAAAATTACAATCATAAAGCAGTGGCTTTTGCTGGTACATCATCGGGCAGCTGGGGAGGGGTTAGAGCAATAGAGTCATTGGTTAGTGCGGTAAGAGAAATGGGCCTTGTTGCTACTTATACTGATATGCACTTTCCTCGTATCCAGTCTTTATTTGACGATAATGGAACTTTAATTGATCAAAAGTATCGAGAAAATGCTAAAAAAGCATGGAATGAGTTAATTTGGATGACTAGAGTATTAAAGGTGGGTAGAGAGAAAAGTGAATAACTCGGTATCTTTATTGGCAGACTAATTTATCTAATTCAATTCTTTTATTCTCACCATCGATTTGTAGGGTTAGATAATCCCAATTACAACCAATGAGTTGTTTAGCATTATGTTTACTTAGTTGAACTCTTTGCGCTGCTCTTGTTTTTTCAGGGGGTGTTATGGTAGCTTGTTTTATTTGTTTGGGTGAGTGTAGTGCAGTTTTATTGCCCATCTTATAACCATATCCATGGGTAATGGTAATATCTCCTTTAGCAGTAGCATCAAATCTAATTTGATCATAAAGCATATCTATTAATTTAGTTCTTGCATCTCCTAGTTTGAGAGTAGGATTATCTTCCATCTTTTTTTGTAGGGCATATAATTTAACTGCCCAGTCGACTCGCCCCATAAGGTCTTCTAGCTTTTTATTGCCATTCATTACAGCTTCTACGTCATCGCAATATTTTAAGATTGATTGTCCAATCTGCTTGTAAGTATCTGGTATTGCTTGATTCATATAATCTTCTAATTCTTCTAATATGGTTGAAATATAAAATCGTTGTAAGTCAATATTTCCTTGCAGGGCTGATGAATAGTGAAAATTATTGTCTTTATCTATTGGAATCATATTCCACGAGTTATCATACTGTAGCCATTCGAAAATACGATAAGGAGCTTTGGCTAATTTATTAGCTAGGGGTGTTTGACTAGCTGCTAATATTAATGCAGCGCCTCCAAGTCTAGAGATTACCGACCAGTCTTGTAGATTAATGTCATTACAGCGTATCTCAAACCTATTTCCATGACTGTGATCTATCCTTAATAGTGAATTTACATAATCGTATACATCATAGGAGTGTGGTTGACTGAGTTTTTGAGAAAACAGTGCCCCACTTTCATCAACCATCATTGAACCGTTAATAAAATTACGTGAATAAAGATAGTTTATCCAAAGTAACCCGAGGCCTTTTGTTCTATTGGAAAGTTTGTTTTTAAGTTCTGTTGAATTCTGGAAGGATAAGTTATCATGATGTCCTATAGTAGAGCCGGACTGGTCTATTACTCTTCTTTGGACTATAACCGTGATGTCTTCATGTTTTAACCTACTAATATCATATAGGTAATTACTTATTGCTCGTTCATAAAGCAAAGCATTGGCCTTTATGTATTTGACGTCATCTTCTGGACTATCTGTCTCTGGTGTGGCTAGTTCGATCCCGCCTTGATCTACATAAGACCGACTACCATTCTCTAAGAAAAGATCGTAACTGCTACTGCTTTCTTCTTCTATTAATGGTCTACAAATTTTACTTAGATATTTGTTTATCTTAATTGCCTCTAATCTTGAGTTGTTGGATTTTGTAGAAATCGTTGGTCTAAGACTATTATTCTTATAACTAAAGAATCTAGTTTCTTCTTCTGTCCCCATGATTTGAGGAAAGTATTTATTATGCATCTCCATCTTGTTTCATAGTATACAGACATTTTTTTGCCAATAAAAAAAATATATCTAGATATTGTAGTGGTATAATCATGCTTATGTTTGCAGATAGATTGGCTGTTCTTGTAAATCTTAACCAACCAGGTCACTTTCTTCATTGGTCTTTCTTTACCATATCGGTTGCTAACTTGGTAATCATAGCTGTCATGGTAGTTATTTTTGGATTAGCATTGCTATTGCCTTTCCCTAAGGGTCGTAAAGAAGAAAATGAAATACAGGACGATCGACCAATTCAAGAGGATGTAAACTTAAGGACATCGGCACTAGTAGCCTCTCCTGAAAGTAAGATGTGGACAGCTCGAGTAAGAAATTTTGGACTTCGAATTTTACCACCAGGTAAGCTACTTCCTGATAGACAACCAGCTTATGTGTCATCTTGGATTTATGTCTTTGGTGTTGCCACACTAGCTGCTCTAGGAATGGTCGTTGCATCAGGTATGGCTCTTGCCATTGGTGGACCAGATTGGTGGCATACTAACCCAATTGGTCATTTCTTTAATAGTATGCATTTGTGGGGTGTAGAGCTGTTTATGGCTTTTATGGTCATCCATCTATGGGGTAAATTCTGGATGGCTGCATGGAGAGGCAAACGTTCACTAACATGGATTACTGGTGTCATTGCGTTTGTCACCTCAATCTTGGAATGCTTTACGGGTTATTTATCTCAACAAAACTTTGACTCTCAATGGATAGCTACAAACGGCAAGGACGCAATCAATGCTACGGGTATGGGTAGTTTTTTTAATCTAATGAACTTTGGCCAAATGTTAATGTGGCATATTGTGCTTATTCCTATTGTTCTAGTGGCGATCATAGGGGCACATGTATTATTGGTTCGAGTTAAGGGAGTTGTTCATCCAATTCAAAGCAAGTCGCATAGTAGAGCTGAGCGTAAAGCAATAAGAGCAGCAGAAGCCAAAGCCTGGCGTGGCGCAACTCGTCGTTATGACATCTTAAAAGAAGCAAGCATAGCTTCGCTAGTAGTGTTTTTGTTAGTTATTGGCTTAGCAACATTACTATCTTCACCTGATAAGCCACCGGTTACTGTTGCTAGTTGGGCTAAAGTAGCTCCAGCTAATTTTATGGCTACGGCTGCCAGTGAATTAGCGGGGACAAGCGAAACAGCCACTTATGGGCCACCGTATGACCATTTACCCAAGCAAGGGTCAGATGATGCTCAGAAAATTGGCATTAGTTGGCAACTGTTAGCTGGTGTAACACAACCTATAAATACTGGTCAAACTTTTGTGCTATCACCTTTGTCCAAGATAGCTCCAACGAACAAAAAGCTATCTATGGCTCTAGACAAATATGAAGCTGCTAGCACAACCCAACGACAATCCTGGAACAGGGCATATGCTAAAGCGGTGACTAAGGTTCGTTTCGTTTCTGGTGTGCCCAAACTACCAAAGACTAAAGCTGGACCAATACCCACTCTTATAACAACCGAGTTAACGCTTGCGAGATCAGGAGCAATAGATGCTGATTTACTAGCGCAGCAGCCATTTTATGGCACCAATTACACGAAACCTTTATTATTTATTGAGGATGGTAATTACTTTTCGTCAATAGCCAAAAAGGACCATTTATATGGAACTCAATGGGGTGTAATGAACGAGACTGGGAGTTATCCAGGTCAACCATGGCTATGGCTTTATACCTTGTGGTATCAGGTACCTGGCTTTAGCACATCAATGAATGTAGACTTAATTGCCGTATATTTAACAGGACTGGCTACATTAATTTTATTATTAATACCGTTTATACCAGGTATTAGGGATATACCCAAGATCGTACCAATTTATCGTTTAATATGGAAAAGGTGGTATAAAAGTAAATAGTATATTTTTTAAGCTAATCTAAAGCATAAAAATGAGAGAGTATAATTAGAAATATACATAAACAATATGAGAGGGGCTACCATAATGGAGCAGGATAAAGGGGATCGCAGCGCTGACGGAGAAAGGTATCTTAATATGTTAGGCTTAGGTGAATATGCCAATAGGCAAATACCGGGTCGAACAGAATTAGGTAAGGACTTCTTGTCTATATGTGGCGATCAGGCAGAGCAATCGCTTAAAGGTTTTGAGAGCATGAGTACTGAACATCCCAAATATAAACTAGCCAGGGATATGCTTAGAGGAAAATTAATTACTTATTGGGATAAAGAAATAGAATAAAAAATAAATAGGGTGGAAACTCGAAAATAATGCCAATTAATGAATCTATCAATGTTATAACTAAGAGCGATGAAAGAGCTGCCTATTTAGCTACACAAGCAAGCAACGCCGAACAAACCAGTGATAGATCTCAAGACATAGAATCTCAAGAATTTAGCTTAAGCGACTCCGAACAAGCTAGGCTTAGTCATAAGCATAAAAATGGTCAAGAGTTTAGTGCATATAGTGCTGAACAGGCTAAAAAAATGTGTCCATTTTTAGGAGGGTTATCATTAGAAGAGGCGGATCTTTATTTAACTTTATATGAACTTGGTGGTGAGGTAATGGCAAAAGAAGAGAAGGCTAAGTCTGAACAACGAGGTAATTTAAATAAAGAAAATAGCAAAGAACATATCCTAAAAGTAAAAAAAGATAAGGAGGAGATTTCTAGTGTAAGCACACCTCATACTGAAATAGTAAGACCGATTATAGAGTCAAGCCTTTCAGAAGATGAATTGTTGCTAAGTAAATCAAAACAAGAGTTGTCGCCTAGGCCGTTAATAGAGTTGTCTTTGCCAGATCTACCTACTCCAATAGAGCCACCTAATATTAGAGCCGTACCACAAGAAGAACTTCATCAGCAATCTGTTGAACCATTAGATACTGTATTGGCTAGTAGTGTGCCAGATGATGCAATTAGATTACAGATTGATCAGCAAATTAATGAAGCTTTAGTTGCACCAATCATAGAAACAAGTAGGGATGATAATGTAGTTAACGATAGATTAATTGTAGCCGAGGAATTTACAGCCTTGCCTAATTTGGATATATTATTCCAGAATACAATAGCTAAAGGAGACTATCTTGAGGATAAACCTTTAATTTATTCTATAGATGAACTAGAAAGTAGGTTAGTTAATAAAGAAGATATTATACTGCCGGATGTATCAATTACTGAAGAAGAAAATGACGATGCATTTTTTGCGATAACAGCAAATGATATGGGCGAAATGATAGCTAATGACGCACTTAGCGTAAGAAGGTCTGAAGAAGTTGTTGTTCTGGTTGACGAAGCCATACGGTTAAGTGAAAGTACTGAAACGGGCGCTGATCAAGCTGATCTTTGTAATCCGGTTGAATTGTTGTGTGATATTTTAGAAGATGCTAGATTAAAGCAGCTCAGTGAGATACTTGTCATGCCTGACTTATTAAATAGCGATTATGAGCCAGATAGTTTAGATATAAAAGAAGATAATCTATCAGAGGAAGAGATGGTTATCTTTCCTGCTTCGATGATAAAGATAGTCGATCGACTTAGTGCTCCAATTGATGAGAGTGAGACAAATATGGCTCATATTGTTACGGAGATTATAATTAAAGCTCAATTGTTATCAGAACCAGTAACTGAGTCTATAGACTTAAGTGATGAAGAATTTAAGGATATTGAATGTGAGCTAGAAGTATTGGTAGCAAATTTATATGATGCTATGGGTATCGACTTTGATCAATCGGAAATTGATCTATTTGTTAGTATACTGAAGGATCATAAATTTCACTCTAGTGTGTCTTTAGAGCAATCCGATATTGACTTAACTAAAGCC
This sequence comes from Candidatus Saccharimonadota bacterium, assembly GCA_027365445.1. Lineage (GTDB taxonomy): Bacteria > Patescibacteriota > Saccharimonadia > Saccharimonadales > UBA4665 > JAJZWH01. Next base: position 19,909 of record DAHXNJ010000049.1, read on the forward strand.
GGAACTAGAGAAGCAAAAACAAGTTTTCAGCACTTTAGTAATACTTTTATTGATTGGCAACAACAAATACTTATGCTAATTGGTAAATTATCGTTGCTATATGCATAGCTTTTAATTCCTTGTTATTAGTTTAAGTCATGGACTGTATATTTAAACCAATATATAGTAATAATGTATAATACATTAAAATATGGATATATTATGATTGAAGGAGCTAGGGACTTAGAGGCTTACACCATAACCAGAGATGAATATTATAGTAAAAATGTAGGTGATCAAGAGAGAAAAATAATAAAGCCAAATATTACTGATATGGCTAATAAAATAATAAAAGCAGAGATGCTTAGTGATATTATTAGCGATAAGCCATGGATTGATCGTGCAAAATGTAATATTCAAAAAGTAGAAGCAAACCTATTTTTCCCATCAACAACAGAAGGGGCTATAGTAGCTTGTGAGTATTGCCAGGATTGCCCGGTAAAAAAAGAATGTAAACAATATGCAATTGACAACAAAGAAGTATATGGAGTATGGGGTGGTGTTGATTTTGAGAGAGAAAAGAGAAGGGCAAAATATTTGCGAAACCATAAATAAGTGAGCATTTAAATAAATTAGTTTGCGAGGACTGTCATTAGGGTGTTTTTTTGGGATATGAAAAAGATGAGATAAGTGTTAATATAATAATTGTAAGCTAAAAACAAAAACATTATTTTAAAGTTGCTGCCGTTATTTGAGGCATGAGAAAAAAAATATTAAAGCTACTATCCAAAAGAGTTAAGAATACCTTCTATTCGGTTGGTTCTATATTTTTAGTTGGATTAGTTATATCTTTTGCGTTACCTCCTATAAAAAGAATAAATATCGTGCCTACTTCTCAATCTAAAGTAATAACTAAGCCAAAGGCCGTTATTAAACCAGAAAAAGTAAAGCCTAAGACAATATCTAAGCCAAGTCCTAAGCCCGTTGTTAGTTATAATAGTCCACCACCTGTAACTAAAAGTCCTGCTCCTACAACTACTCAGAAGACTACGTCTGCTCCAACGACAGTTATTACTCCCGCACCGAGTAGCAGTGTAAATACACTAACTCCCTCAACTTCGTCATCCTCTACCAGTACTTCCACTTCCACTTCGACCTCTTCGTCATCCTCAACTAGTACTTCAACTTCGACCTCTTCATCAACCCCTACTTCTAGTCCTCCTCCCGCTACTACATCTACGAGTTATACTTCATCAAATTGGGCAGGGTATCTAGTTGCTTCGACAAAGTATACCGCTATAACTGCTGACTGGGTTGCTCCAACAGTTACCGGTAATGGTGCTTCTCTTTCAGCTGACGCATCTTGGATTGGGATTGGTGGTGTTACGACTTCAGATTTAATACAAATCGGGACAGATAATACCGTATCATCTTCAGGAGTTGTAACTACAGGAGCTTTTTATGAGCTTTTACCTAATGCCGCTATTACGATCACCTCCCTTAACATATCACCTGGAGATACAATAAATGCATCAATCCAAGAAACTTCTACTAATGAATGGACGATTACGTTAATTGATGTAACTAAAAATCAAACTTTTACTAAAAATGTTTCCTATACTTCTTCGTTGTCTTCGGCTGAGTGGATCGAAGAAGATCCAAGCAATAGCTCTGGAAACCTATATCCGTTGGATAATTTTGGCACTGTATCTTTTAGTGACGTTACTACGACTGCAAATGGTACTAAAGAAGATTTAAGTGCTGTCAATGGAGATAGTATTACGATGTTAAATAGTTCAAGTCAACCTATTGCTACGCCATCAGCTATTGGAAGCAATGGTTCTAGTTTTAGTGTAACTAGGCAAAATCCTAGTTAAGGGATATAAAAATGAATAATGAAAATTTAAGAATATATGAGATCAATACCGCCAGTTGGTTAACTAAACTTAGTGTTAAATATGAGACGGCAATCAATTTAGGAAATATACCACTGAATGAGTGGAATAGTATTATAGGTTTAGACTTTAATGCCATTTGGTTAATGGGCATTTGGCAACGCAGCGACCTGGCCATAGATATCAATCTTGCAGATGAAGCGTTTATGTCTGAAATGAGTAGTATATTAGATAACTTTAACCCTAGAAATGATTTAATAGGCTCTGCGTATAGCGTACGGGATTATGCTGTTAATGAAAAATTTGGAGATAAAGAAGATGTTATTAAGATTAAAAAACTATTAAATGAAAGTGGTATCAAATTAATTCTAGATTATGTACCAAATCATGTGGCGCCGGATCACAAATGGGCAAAAGATCATCCTGAGTATTTTATTCAAGGTAGTATAGAAGAGGCAAACAATGATCCAAAAGCATATTTAAATATTGATGGTAATGTTTATGCTAATGGTCGTGACCCATATCTAGAACCTTGGAATGATGTTATTCAACTCAATGCATTTAATGAGGAATATCGAAAAGCTTCGGTTGAATTATTATTATCTATTGCACCTATGTGTGATGGAGTTAGGTGTGATATGGCTATGTTAATGTTAAGTTCGATATTCATAAGTACTTGGAAGAGTAAGTTGAATGAGGAAAGTCATGAAGAATACTGGCTTCAGGTTATTCCTCGGGTAAAGGAAGAATATCCAGACTTTATTTTTATTGCCGAAAGCTATTGGAACTGCGAACGAGAATTAATCAGTAATGGATTTGATATTTGTTATGATAAAGATTTTTACGATCATCTTCTAGCTAGGGATGTACATCTATTAGGTCTAGACATTAATAAAGATATTCATGACTTAAACCAAACACTGAGATTTCTAGAAAATCATGATGAACCAAGGATTGCTACAGCTTTGCCTTATGAATTATTGAAAATAGCCTTGATTGTATTTGCTGCTACGCCAGGATCAAAACTATTCTTTGATGGACAATTAGAAGGTATGAAAATTCGTACCCCGGTTCAGCTTAACAGAGATCCAGCAAGCCAGACTGATGAATATTTAGCTCACTATTATCGACGGTTTCTATTTTTAATCAATAACATAGAGCTAGTTTCGTTAGACTATCTTGTAGTTCGTTTTTATGATGATAGCTTAAATAATCGACTACTTAGCTGGGCGTACACTAGTAGTAAGCAGGGCTATTTATTCTTAACAAATTGGAGTAGTGACATGATACAGTTAAATATGGCTACATTGGATATTGCTAACTTATTAGATAATAAAAAAATAGATTGCATTTTTACGACCAATGAAGATAATAGATATGTTGAAACTTTATCTTTAGAAACAGATATAAGCATTGAACCTTATGAAGGATTGATATTGAGCATTAGCTCTTAAAGTAATAAAGGCGGTTCGTGTATTAGATTTAACATAACATAATGCTAAAAAAGTTAGCATATATGCATAAATTATGATATAATAAATATTAACAAGATTATAAAATCTTATATTAAGTAGATAAGAGGCCTATGCAAGATCCTGAGAAAATTAGAAACATTGCCATCATAGCTCACGTAGATCACGGAAAAACTACGTTAGTAGATGGATTATTAAAACAATCTCAGACATTTCGGGTTAATCAGGCCGAAATGACTCAAGATTTAATTATGGATAGTGGTGATCAAGAGCGTGAAAGAGGAATTACTATTACCGCTAAGGTGACTGCTGTTCAGTATGGCGAATATAGGATTAATATAATTGATACTCCCGGACATGCGGATTTTAGTGGTGAAGTTGAAAGAACGCTTAATATGGCAGATGGAGCTTTGCTCATAGTTGATGCTCAAGAAGGTCCAATGCCACAAACAAAGTTTGTTTTGTCTAAAGCTCTTGCCGCCGGTCTAAAACCGATTGTAATAATCAATAAAATAGATAAACCGGGTTCAAGAATAAAACAAGTTGAAGACGAAATAGCTAATCTTTTCTTAGAATTAGCAGTCCATGAAGATCAGCTACATTATCCTACTTATTATGCAATTGGGCGTAATGGAAAGGCTTGGTCTTCTGTTCCGGAAAATAGCGAAGAGGAAACGGATCTTAAGGTTATATTTGGCGCTATTATAGAGCATGTTCCACCACCTAAAATTGAATTAGACAAGCCATTTCAAATGATGGTAACTTCGCTTTCGTGGGATAGTTTTCAGGGTAAGTATGCAATTGGACGTATTAGTAGAGGAAAAATAAAAAACGGAGATCAAGTCAGTGTAGTGCGTAAGGATGGAACGATATATAAAGCAAAAATTGAAAACTTATATATGACCCAGGGATTAGCTCGTTTTAAGGTTGATAGTGCGGTCGCCGGAGATATTGTTCAATTAACAGGTATGGTTGATGTTAAGATTGGCGAAACTGTAGCTAGTGTTGATTCTCCTGAAGCCTTGCCTGCTATGGAGATTGAGGCCCCGACTCTAAAAATCTACCTAGGACCTAATACTAGCCCATTTAAGGGTCAGGAAGGTAAGTTTTCGACTAGTCGACAAATTAGTGAGCGTCTTTATAAAGAACTTGAAACTAATATTGGTCTTGAAGTTAGTGAAGAAGGTATTGGCTTTGTAGTTAGTGGACGCGGTGAGTTACATCTTAGTGTTTTGATTGAATCAATGCGCCGAGAAGGATATGAATTTGAAGTCGGCAGACCACAGGTTGTCACAAAACTTGAGGATAATAAGATCGTAGAGCCGATTGAAGAATTATTAGTAGAAGTCCCAACCGAACATGTGGGAGCCGTCCAAATGGAGCTCGGCAAAAGAAGAGCTCAGCTAAAAGAGCAATTTTCTAATCATGAAGGCATGACCAAACTAGTATACGAACTACCAACAAGAGTTTTAATTGGTCTTAGAAACATTTTACTTACCAATACAAAAGGAACAGTAATTATGAACAGCTTAACTATTGGTTATAGCGATATGGGTCAATCTTTAGCTCAGCTTAGGAATGGAGTATTGATTGCTTATGAAACTGGGATTACAACACCTTACGCGCTAGAAACTGCAGAATCACGCGGAATTGTATTTGTTGGTCCAGCCTTGAAGGTTTATGCTGGGCAAATAATCGGCTTAAACAATCGAAGTGAAGATATGGAGATAAATGTTTGTAAGGCAAAGCATCTAACTAATATGCGTAGTTCAAGTAGCGATGGTGTCGTTCAGTTAACTCCTCCAACCATATTAAGTCTAGAGCAATGTTTAGATTTTATTGAAAATGATGAACTGTTAGAAGTTACGCCGGAAAACTTAAGATTGCGCAAAAAAGAGTTAGATCATCTAAAAAGGAAAAGACAAAAATAGTTAGCTAATTTATTCGTATCTTAATGCTTCGATAGGATCTTTCTTACTAGCTCTAATAGCCGGCAGTGTACCTGCTAGAAAAGCAATAAACATTATACCTATTATGACTATCAATATTGTGCTTACAGGAAAAGTAAGAAGGGATAAGCCGGGGAAATTTTTAACAAAAGTATGAGCACCAATAGTATTAATAATTTTTCCAATTATAGCAGCAAATATTACTCCTATGACGCTACCTAAGAATCCTATTAACATCGCTTCAATACTAAATAATGCAAATATTCTTCTTGGGCTCATTCCAAGAGCTTTCATTAAGCCTATTTCCTTTGTTCTTTCTTGTACTGACATCAATAGAGTGTTGACGATACCAAATGATGCAGCCAGTAATGCAATCACACCAAACATATCAAAAACAATAATGATGACGTTTATAGCAGTAAATATAGTATTTTCTTGGTTTTTTACAGTTTGACCTGTATAGCCTTTTTTTGTTAATTGGTTTTGTAAAGCGGTGATCTGTTTAGCTGTAAAATTAGATGGAAAAGTGGCTTCAATAGTCGTAAACTCGTTGGCTATTGATGTTGGTAATCCTTTGCTCTGTAGTGCATATAATTGATTACCGAGCGCAGTATTAGCAAAAGCAGTTGCATTGCCAATTAAGTTTTTTTGTTGGACACCAGTTACTGTCGCGTTTACAGTTTTTTGTTGTCCCAAAGCATCAGTAATTCCGATCTCAACTGTTTTACCGATAATAGAGTTACTATTATAGCCAAGTGAAGCGGGATATGTTGATGGAACAGTGATTTGGTTGTTTGGATTGTTGTTGTTTACGCCATTACCACTAAGCATACCGGCTGTTGTCGAGCCAAATTGCTGCATTAGAGTTAGCTGATACTTATTACCGTTAGAGCTCATAATATAGTCAGGCGATAGAGTGTGTACTGCTACGGCACTTGTTATATTGGGTATTGCTTTGATAGTGCTTAAATCTTTATTGGTCATAAGTAGTTGTTTCTTGCCTGGACCGCGCCCACCAATTAAGGCTGTCTTATGATTTGGATTATATTTTGCTGGAGGGCTATTTGAAGATTTCGGACCAGAAGAGTTTTTGTTCGTTAAATTAATAGTAAGAACATTGGTTGCTCCTAGATTGCCTAATTGTTTATTAAGATAACTTTTTATACCTGTTCCAATACCGTTTGTTAGGGTAATGGTCATGGCGCCAATTAATATTGCAATAATAGTCAGTAGTGTTCTGGCTTTACTTCGAAACATGCTTGAGCTAGCGCTTTGCACTAAGTCTCTAAAATTCATACATTACTCCATTTGCTTATTTTTCCATCTTGAATATGTATTTGTCGATCACATCGTTTAGCTATATCTGGATCATGGGTAACTATAATCAAGGTTATATTTTTTTCTTTATTAAGCTTGAATAGAAGATCTTCGACAGTTTTACCAGTGTGGCTATCTAAGTTTCCGGTAGGTTCATCTGCAAATATAATAGATGGATTATTGATAAGCGCTCGGGCGATACAAACTCGTTGTTTTTGGCCTCCGCTAAGGTTACCGGCTTTATCTTTAGCTTTATTTGTTAATTCTACTGATTCCAGCGCATTCATGCCCCTCTGATTGCGCTCTTTTCTTCCAACTCTAGCAATTTTTAGGGGTAGAATAACATTATTCAATACCGTGTCGTTGGCATTTAAGAAAAATTGCTGAAATACAAAACCGTAACTCTTATTGCGTAGTTCGTCTAATTCTGTACCCTTCATTGTTGTTGCGTCTTTATTGTTAATTAGAACTGTGCCTTTTGTCGGTTTATCAAGTAATGCCAGTAGATGCATTAGAGTGCTTTTTCCAGATCCGCTTTTCCCTATAACCGCTACTGATTCACCGGCCGTAATTGATAAATTTATATCTTCTAAGGCATCAAATGCCGCTTCACCTTTGCCATATATTTTTGTTATATGTTTGGCTACAATAACATTATTGGTATCCATGAACTTCTTCCTTATCTAATAAGTTTATATGAAAGTATCTTTAGCTTCGTTTAGCTGTACAAGTATTTGCTTCGCAAACTTCTCTAGTCCATCTGGCTTTATTAAAACTAGTCCATTTCTACTTGGATGTGTCATGACTAGTAACTTATCTCCTGATTTAAGGTTTATCGCTAACCGTGCTTCGGCAGGAATAACGATTTGGCCTTTATCATTAACTGTAACAATTCCCTGGATTGAACGAGCAAATTTACTACTACTACTACTTGTCATAAAAGTAATAGTAACATACAGATCGTAGCTTAGGTATTAATTAATGGTATTTTCTCCGCTGATTCTAAGAATTAGAAAAATGTGTAGATAGTTGCAGAACAATTAATATAAATACATAACCGATTAGGTTATAATATTATCAATGAGCAAAGGTCGTCATTATACTTATAGTGTTGTAATACCATGTTATAACGAAGCCGACTACATTGGTAATACGCTTAAATCTTTAATTGAACAAAAAACAGATGTTACTTATGAAATTATTATAGTAGACAATAATTGTACTGATGAGACTGTGGCTATTGCACGGAAGTATGGAGCAAAAGTCGTGAGAGAATCTATCCCTGGAGTATGCCCGGCTAGACAGGCTGGTACTGAAGCTGCTAAATACGATATTATCATCTCTACAGATGCTGACACCGTATTTGCTCCTAATTGGTTACAGCGGATAGATCAAACTTTTAGGGCACATCCCGAATATATTGCAGTTGGTGGTCCTTGTCGTTATTACGATGGTCCTTGGTGGGGAAAGATATATACTCACTTTTTATTTGGTTGGAGCTATCTTTATTTTCTAATCTTTGGCCATCCTTATTATATTACGGCAACTAATATTGCTTTTAAAAAATCTGAATGGACTGGCTATGATTCAAATTTAATGCAAGGAGGAGATGAGCTAGCATTGCTTCATCAATTAAGAGCTCGGGGTACTGTAGGATTTAGCATTAGTAATGCTACCTATACATCTGGCCGGAGATTGCAAAAGGGGCTACTATATAATGTATTTGTAACGTTTTTGTTTTATTATTTTGGTGCTTATTATATTAATTCTATATTTAAAAAGAATATTATAGGCGCCGCTCCCGCTTTTAGAAAAACTTATCAACATCCAAGAGCTTATATGCCAAGAATAGCTTTAGTAGCGTTTATTATGTTAATTGTGTTCGTTCCTTTGTATATCGACAGTCATCGGGTCAGTGTTTTTATCTATCATAATACAAAATATATAAGACCATTCATTAAAAAACTATTCTAAAATGTTCTGATTATTATTTCATAGTTTCTCTCAAGTTGCCTGTTGAGGTTATTGAAAGATACTAAGTTAGTCATTCTATATTGACTTATGTATCCATGACACGAAGTTTGCTTATCTTTAAGTTGATCTTTGTTTAAAAGATTTACTTCAATTGTCACATCTGTGTTTAAAAGTTTTGATGCACGATTATTTAATTTAGATAAATATTTTTTGCTAACTTTTTTTGGCATGCTCATGTATGGAATGTCTGGATAAAAACTGACTTTATAACCTTCATTTAATAAGCTGACGCCAAGTTCTCGTAATAAGACATGATCTGGATGTTTATAGAGGAATGAGCCGGCTAGAGGAAAGTACATGATTGTATTCATGTCGATGTAATTAAATAATCTTTGTTTTAGGGTAGATAATGTAGGATTATTCTTTCGATATTGAATATCTAATAAATCTAAGTAGTTAGCTTCTTTACCTAATTCATTTAAGACTTTCTTATTTTCTTTTCTTCTCAAGTTAACCATTTGAATCGAGTTTGATTCACCGCACAGCTTATCCCAAAGAGTAGCATGGTTATTATCAGGAATTCTTGCAAAAACAGTTAGCACATTTGCACCTTGAACTGCTATCGTATACCAACAAGATATAACAGCGTCATCCATATGAGGGGATATTATTAGTTGATTCACTTAAGACTAGTTATACCATAAACTATAAACATACCTATAACTTGTAAAATGATCATAAATCAAAGATGCGTTTGCTGCATTAATGTATGTAGATAATTTATTGTTCTTTTGGAGCTGTTTATTGACGCATTAGTTAATCATTTAGCCAATGTCCGTATCAGAAATCTAGCATAATGTAATCTGTTCAATCTATGTATGGCTTGAATGTTGGCCTGGTCACACTTAAAATTGCTAGTTGCTTCATTGGCTTCTCATTTTTTCAACACTTTGAATATATAGCTTTTCGTAGTCATCAACTATAATTGGATAATTGAATTTCTTAACATAAGTAGTCGCCCAGTTTACCCATAATTCTCTTAATGGATCATTATAAAGTAATAATTCTATTCTTCTAGCAAATTCGTTACTATCTTGAGGATTAATGATAGATAAAGCGCCCAATCCATCGAGAACATCAACGTAACCTGAGTTGTTGCCGGCTACGGTAACAATACCGCTGGCCATTGCTTCAAGTAGTACTATTCCGAAACTTTCTCCATAAATAGCTGGTGAGCAAAATAAGTCAGCTTGAGATAGTAATTCCATTTTCTTTTGCTCTGTGACATAACCTAAAAATTCTACATTATTAAGATTTAAGTCTTTGGCTAATTGTTCGAGTTTATTACGATGTGGGCCATCACCTGCAATAATAAGTTTGAGTTCTGGATGTTCTTTAGACACTAGCTTAAAAGCATTTAATAAAAACTTAACTCCTTTTCTTCTTTCTAGTCTTCCGATAAATAGTATGTTTTGTGGTGTCTTACCAGTTTTAGGGCTTTTTTGTTTATATATTTTTAAGTTTATACCGTTAGGAATGATGCTAATTGGTTTGTCTGTTAAATTAGCTGCATATTCAGCAGCAGAGTATGATACTGCGGTTAGTTGATGTAGATTGTTCATTACAGATTTTAAGTATGGCGTGAATACCTTGGCTACGGTTCTACTCATTTGAGTTTCTGGAACTTTTGCATGAAAAGTTGCTATGTTTACGGCATTAGATCTTTGCAGTATCTGTCGGCTTAGAACTGGAACCCAGGGTTCATGGAAGTGTAGAACATCAAAGGCTTCATTTTTTAAAACATCTTCTAATTTATTGATGTCTACTGTTAACGCCACTTGAACCGTTGTGTGTGTAGGTGAACGAAGGTCTGTCGAGCTGCCAACAAAGATCACGTCCGGTAAGTCTACTACTTCATTTTCCCTAGGTAAAGGAGTGATTATCTTAACGATATGCCCACGTTTTTTTAATTCGGCTTGAAGAGATAAAACAATTTCTTGTACGCCACCACCTATGGTTATGTTGTATGGACAAACAAGTCCTATCTTCATAAAATACTACTCTACATTGTTTTAGGTGATATAGGCAACCCCTTTAATATAATATTATCAGTCATGTCTGAAGATTAATTATAAATTTAACTTCTATTTGTATGTTTTTATCTTATACTTAATATGTTGAATAGACATAAATAAGGGGGAATATGAAGTTTCATAAAACTCAGCTTCCGAGTTACGACTTAACTTATAGTGATGTTTTTTTATTACCAAATCTAAGTAAGATAAACTCAAGATTAGATGTTGATTTGTCAACTAATGATGGTACTGGAAATACTATTCCATTGATTTCGGCTAATATGACTGCCGTTACTGGTATGCGAATGGCTGAAACTATTGCTAGACGGGGTGGACTATCGGTCTTGCCTCAAGACATTAAACCGGAAGGTTTAAAATCTATGATATCTAGCATTAAGAAAAGAAGCGTGGTTTACGATACTCCTATTACATTGTCTACAGCCCATACTATTCATGATGCAATGAGTTTAATCTATAAGCGTGCTTACCGAGCTGTGATAATTATTAACGATCAAGATGAGCCAATCGGTGTGTTTAGCGAACAGGATGGGGAAGGAAAGGATATCTTCACGCCACTAAGTGATGTAGCTTCTTATCCTGCGGTTTGCTTAGATGATAAACTTACTGCTCGAGAAATGTTTGATAAATTAGAACAATTACATTTAAGGGTTGCACCAGTAGTTAATGACAAAAAATTAATTGGAATTATAACTCCGATTAGCGCATTGAGGGCGGAAATATATCGACCAAATTTAGATGATAATGGAAAATTTAAAGTAGCTGTAGCAATGGGGATTAATGGTGATATAGAAGAGAAAACGCATCAGTTAATAGATGCTGGGGCCGATATTATTGTCTTAGATACTGCCCATGGACATCAGCAAAAGATACTTAATGCCATTGATAAAGTCAAGAGTATTGATGATGGTCTGTTATTGGTTGCTGGCAATGTTGTTACGAAAGAAGCAACAAGAGATTTAATTAATGCTGGGGCAGACATTGTTAAGGTAGGTGTAGGACCTGGAGCGATGTGCACGACAAGAATGATGACTGGAGTAGGACGACCACAATTCTCTGCAGTCTTAGAGTGCTCAGAGGAGGCAAGAAGACTAAATAAAAACGTTTGGGCTGATGGTGGAGTTAAATACCCAAGAGATGTAGCCTTAGCATTAGCAGCAGGTGCAAGTAATGTTATGATTGGAAGTTGGTTTGCTGGAACGTATGAGAGTGCTGCTGATATCCAAAAAGATGAAAACAATCAACTATATAAAACTAATTTTGGAATGGCGTCTAAGAAGGCGGTAAAATCTCGCAATGCTGAAATTGATAGTTACGAACAAGCTCAAAAACAACTTTTTGAAGAAGGAGTAAGTACTTCAAGAATGTATATTAATCCTTCGATGCCTGGAGTTGAAGATATTATAGATCATATACTGGCCGGTGTAAGAAGTGCCTGTACATATAGTGGAGCTCTAAATCTTACTGAGTTTAATCAAAATGCCGTTATTGGTGTTCAATTAGCTTCTGGCTATAACGAAGGTATGGCAGTCTCTACCAGTTGGTAATAATTTAATTTATGCTGCAATAACCTGTTCTCTATTTCTAATTAATTCTAAAATATTGATTCTATTAATTATAGCTTGCTTATATCTTTTTTCAGCGTCGCTATATTCTTTAGTGGCTATAGCTAATTCTGCGTTGCATTCCTTTAGTTCATTTATAAAAATTTCAGGTAGATAAGTTTCCATATTGTTTGTCCTATTTATGTTTATGTAAGAAAATTAAAAATATTTATTAACCTGGGGCTTGATTAAGATAATTAAAAGGGGCTAAATGTATTAGAAGAGGATTATTTATAGCAACTAAGTTAGTTATAGTAATGATAATTTTTAAATAATAGACCACAACTATCAATAACATAATTTTAGTATAGTGCTTATGTTAAATTTGAGTAGCTTTTTATTGTACTATTTGTAAAGATATTCTCTTGTAAGTGGCATATTATCATTAATGCCCTTTGTAAATATGATCTGCGATAAGTCGTTTCCGCCATATGCAAACGCGCTTATAGATCCAGCAAGATATAGTCGCCACATTTTAATAAAACGCTCATCATACATTTTGGTTATCTTTGGAATTTGCTTATCGAATCTTCTTAACCATTCTTCTAGTGTTAAAGCATAATGAGGTCTTAAGTTCTCTACATCAATAACTCGCATTCCATAATCGGGAAATAGCTTTATAGTTTCTCTTAAACTTGGTATGTATCCACCAGGGAATATATATTTGTCTATCCAAGCGGGTAAATCTAGTTCTTTTTGTTGAGTTATTGTATGTAATACTGATATGCCCTTTGGTTTTAATAGATGATCTACTACATCAAAGTATTCTCGATGTTTACCTTTACCTACATGTTCAAATATGCCTACACTAACGACACGATCATAAGTTTTAGTTGAATTTATTAAATCTTGATAATTCATTAGTTTAAACTTAGCTAAATGAGATACCTTCTCTTTTTTAGCTAGTTCTTGTGCAAATTGGTACTGCTCTTTGCTTAAGGTGACCCCTAAACCTTTGGCTTTATATTTTTTAGCTGCAGTTATAACAAGATGGCCCCAACCACAGCCTATGTCTACAAATTCTTGCCCTTTTTCTAGTTGTAGTTTTTTTAGAACATGGTCTATTTTTTGTCGTTGAGCCTTCTCTAATGAATCATTCGGTGATTTAAAATAGGCACAAGTATAAGTCAACGTGTCATCTAGCCATAGCTTGTAGAAATCATTACCAAGATCATAATGTTTTTGTATGTTATCTAATTGATGAGCTTTGGTATTATTCTTGTGTTTATAGTTAACTATCTTACCAAATGAACTATTAATTAAAGCAAAATTCTCATCTGTTAGGCGAATAAGTTCCACTAATTCTTCATCTGGAACAGTTAGTAGTCCGTCCATATAGGCTTCTCCAAAAGCAAGATCGCCTTTTCTAATTATGTCAGTTAAGACTTTAGGACTTTTTATGCTTACTGTTGTGTATGGCTTACCTTTGCCATAGGTTTTTGTTTCGGTGCCCCAATAGTCGATACTTATTGCCCCAATTGCTATTTTAGATATTACTTTGTCGAATAATTTTTTGCTTAACATTTCAATATATTATCATCTAGTAGTCTTTTTACAAGGTTTTATCTTGATTTTACAGCCTTATCATATAGGGTGGGAGTTAGTGAGCTCGGATCATACTTATTTTTAAGGTGTGTATATTCTTTTCCGTTATATATGGAATTAAATGTTTTTTTATCCATAAATGTTGAGGAATACAGCATTTTTATGCCTTTATGATCAAAACAGTAATCATCCATTATTTTAGTAGATAAATAAGGTTTAGTCTTGGATTTTTTAGCTACGTAACTATAACTGCCTAAGTTTAGGTATAGCTGGTTAGTTTTGATTGGATAAAAACTAGCGTCAAATTTTGTCTTTATAGGTACGGCCATTATGGGTCTGCCGGATAAATCTAAATTTTCTAGAGCGAAGTTCAATAGGCTAAAAGCATTTTTCCAAGGCACTTCCCAGTCTTGTATTAGCTGTTCTAGATTAGGATCTTCAAAATTAATAAAAGGCAGTATTTTATTTATGTTTCTTTGCCAATTAACATAGCGAGCATAAAAGGCCGAATTTCTTATTTTTCCTGGAGCAAAAGTTCTGAATAACTCATAGAATGGAGTTTCGGGTATGGCCCAAAACCATTCTGGGTCATAGCGAAAGATATATTCTTTTGTAGTTAGGGTCATAACATGCGGATGACTTAATTCCTTATAAAAGATATTATTCCCGTAAATACTTTTTAAATTATTTATTTCGTCGGTTTGTCGGCTGGTTATTAAATAAAATTTTTGGCTAGAATAGACTAAACTTTCTATGTAATCTACGTTTTTGTCATTTACTGACTTTTCCATAGCACTTATAAATAATCTTAAATCAGTATATTGTTCAGATTTTAGTTGAACATATTTCTTAGCTGGTCTTAGTTTAATCTTTGCTCTTAATATGTAGCCTAATGTTCCGTATGAATTAGGTAGTCCATGAAATAGATCTGAATATTTATTATTTGCATTGCATATCACAATCTGTCCATCGGGCAACAATACTTCTGCCTCAATTAAGCCGTCATGAACAAACCCATATTTATAGCTATTTGTTTCTATGCCGATTCCGACAGTAGCTCCACCAACTGTTATGTGTTTTAGCTCTGGTGCAACTAAGGGCAAAAGTCCATGGTGCAATGTTTCATCTACTAAAGTCTCATAGGTAGTAAGTCCTTGTACGTCAGCTGTAAGTTTTTCTTTGTCAATAAATAGAACTTTATTAAAATCGCTTAGATCAATTTTTCGAGCATTATTTGAATTCCTGCCCTCATAGCGAAAAAGATTTGAGACAGATTTCTTTTTTATAGTAAAACTGTCTTTATTATTGCTCAGTAAAGCTTTAAGTCGTTTGACTTGATCAACATGAATATCTGTAATATCTCTAGGCATATATAACTACATACTATTTTGCATTTTTACTTAAGAGTCAAGTTAAAAAACAAATTTATAGTATGTAGTTATTTTTGATGAGCTATTATTTGCTAACGCATTAATAGTAATCTAACTGGAACCTTATTTGCCGTTGCCCATGTTTTGGCTTCGCTGCGTATGGACTTTATTGTCGCTTTTCGTTGAGTAGGAGTTAGGCTTTTTAGACCAACTAGTTTTTGAGACAATATTTTCCTTTCATTTAATATTGATGTTTCTTGTGATTGATTTATAATACCTTTTTTTGCTGCGTGAGAAAGTCTTTTAGTAATGGAAACTCTTTTAAAATGATGAGTCTTATAGTATTGTTTGATAGTATTTTTTACTGAAGGTTCGTTTAAATGATATTTTGTAGCTAAATCTTGAGACAGGGACATGTGTGATTTATTAGTGGATGCAAAAACTGGTGTTGCTAGTAATAGTGCACAACCGATTGTGGCTACTCCAGTAGTTATATATGCTGCTTTCTTATAATTAAACATAATTTATTACTATATTTCCTTTCGCTTAATATTCATCTCGTACATTTAGTACTAATTGTTAGATTACATAATGTTGCTGAGTTATAGCTTTATAACTATTAAGAGCTAAAAATTAATTAATTTATCACTTTGTTCTGTATAATAATGGTAAGATTTATTTTTAAAGGTTTAAGATTCTACTAGCCTTACTTATATAAAAATTTAACGGTGTTAAAAAGCGTTTTTTATGAGAGATATTATAAAAATTATAAAATTCACCAAAAGCTTATGGCGCTATTATTTGGCCATTAGTATTTTTACTATTTTATTGGCTGGAATGAGTCAATTACAGCCTCTTTTTGTTAAGGGGGCAATTGATCAAATAACTAATGTTTTGCACGGTCATAAAGTGAATATAGGTGTAGTTGCTATGTTTGCCATCTTTATTTTTATAACCGATTTAGGCACCACTTTTTTTAGCAATATATCTGGTTACTTGGGAGATATTTTAGCTGTTAAATTACAGCAATTTATGAGTGAAAAATACTTTGAGCATTTGCTTGATTTAACACAGTCCTACTTTGATAGTGAATTAACCGGAACGATCATTAACCGAATGAATCGAGGAATTGGGCAGATTAGTCAATTTATTAATATTCTTAGTAATAACTTTCTTCAGTTTATTTTTAGTACTATTTTTTCTTTAGCTATAGTTTATTACTTTTCTTGGCAGGTAGGATTAATGCTAACAGCTATTTATCCAGTTTTTATATATATGACTAAAAAGACTTCTAAGAAGTGGCAAACCTACCAGAAAGATATTAATAAAGAGCAAGATATAGCAAGTGGACGGTTTGCTGAAGCTATAGGGCAAATAAAGGTAGTTAAAAGTTTTCTGCAGGAAAGAAGAGAGCTTAGTATTTTTAGCCGTCATTTCGCCAAATCAGTTACTACCACTTATCCCCAAAGTCGTTTATGGCATAAACAAGATATATCAAGAAGGTTAATACTAAATGTCATTTTTATGGCCATTTACGTATATATTTTTGTTGAGACTGCTAGAGGTGTGTACGGACTAGGTACTATGGTTTTACTTATTCAATATGCTCAATTAATTCGTATACCAATTTTTAGTATTAGCTTTTTAGTAGATCAGACCCAAAGGGCGATTTCAAATACAAAAGATTATTTTGATGCTATTGATATAGAAGCGGATATTGTTGATCCAGTCGATGCAATAGATCATGAATTTAGAGATGGTAAAGTTTTATTTAAGGATGTTAAATTTAGCTATGATAATAAAAAAATGATATTAAAAGGCTTAAGCTTTAAGCTTGATCCGAATACTAAAACGGCATTAGTTGGTGAAAGCGGAGAAGGTAAAACGACTATTACTAATTTAATGTTAAGACTATATGAGCCACAAAGCGGTGAGATTGAAATTGATGGACAAAATATAGCCAAAATAACTCAAAAAAGTCTTCGTAGTCAAATAGCGGTAGTTTTTCAAGAGCCGGCATTATTTAGTGGTAGTATCAAAGCTAATATTGCTTATGGTACCCCATCGGCAAAGCTTAAAGATATTAAAGAAGCGGCGCGTTTAGCTAATGCTAATGAATTTATAGATAAATTAGAAAATGCTTACGATACAGAAATTGGAGAAAGGGGGTTAAAGCTAAGCGGAGGACAAAAACAACGTATTGCCATTGCGAGGGCATTGTTAAAGAATGCTCCAATTCTTATTTTAGATGAAGCAACGTCTAGCCTAGATAGTAGGAGTGAGAGATTAGTCCAAGAAGCTTTAGATAATCTAATGGCCAATCGAACGACATTAATAATTGCTCATCGATTAAGCACTATCCAATCGGTAGATCAGATAGTGACTATTAAAGGAGGTATTGTTGATGAAGCTGGTACTCCAAGTGAACTAGAGTCTAGTGGTGGTATTTACGATCAACTGCTGAAATTACAGCGAGGACATAACGATAAGACAAAAGAAAAACTAAAAGAGTACGGTATTAAACAGGAAGATCAATCGCCTTTATAACTACAAAACTGAATTTTCTGTTCTTAAGAAATGACAAGTATATCTTCCGGGATGTTTTCTTAAGTAATCTTGATGGTACTCTTCCGCTGGGTAAAATTTGGTAAATTTCTCTAGACTAGTTACGACTGGTTTTTTATAGATCTTAGAGCTATTTACTTTATCTATTACTTTATTAGCTATCTCTAATTCTTCATTATTTTGATAAAAAATGGCTGAACGATATGATGTTCCTTTATCGTTACCCTGCTGGTTTAGGGTAGTTGGATCATGAATTCTAAAAAAATAGTCTAAGATCTTTTCATAGGTAGTTAATTTAGGATCATAAGTAATTGCTAGACTTTCTGCATATCCTGGATGATTATCGTAGGTAGGATCTTTAGCAATACCACCACAGTAGCCAGCTAAAGTATCGACGACACCTATCTGATCTCTAATAAGTTCTTGTAGACCCCAAAAACAACCACCAGCTAAGTAAATAGATTTATTATTCATAAACTTATATTAACTGTTTTTATATGTATTAAAAGCGATTAATTCACAGCTTGAAGACTATAGTTAGCCATTGACTTCTTTTTGTAATCTAGAAAGGCTTGATTCAAAATCATCTGAAGGTAGCTTTATAGTAGGGATCTTAGCTTCTCTATAAGAATCTAATATAAGACTATGAAGTTCTTCTTCGTTAGATAAAACTGGATCACAAATCACTGCTAATGAATAACGAGCCGCATCAATTAGTGGCTTTAATTTAGGAAGCAAAAACTCACATTTATTTAATCTTGCATGAGCTCCTAAATCGCATAGTCCTGTGTTTATTAAGGCTGTTTTAGTAGTTAAAGGAATGGATTTTTCTTGTCCTAATGTCTTGCCTATAATTAATTTTCCATAAGCAGTAAAATTAGTTTCTTTATGTCTTGCTATATATCCTTCTTCATTTTTTTCTCGCTCTAACTCATCACCAATGACAGTAATAGCAGCTTCGGGAACGTTATAGACGTCTGGGTTGTTATAAAATGCTTCTTGAAGTTCTGTTCTTAGAGCCCTATTAGGCCCAGATAAAACTATTTTTCTCATATTAGATCTTTCTAATTAACACTTAATTGAATAAATATAAATTATACTCCTTAAAGACTATAAACGATTAAACAAATATTAAATAATTTGCATATATATTTTTTACTAGATTTTTTTGGCTTTTAATCTGTTTTATTGATAATATGTAATCCTATGAAAGTATTAGGCGAAAATCAGTAAATTCTTAGAAACTATAAATTATTATAGTAGACAAAAGGTTATAAAGTAGATACAACATGTTAGTAGCAAGGCAGAAGCAACCCGATTTTATGAGACGAAAGCAAAGTAAGCGTCTACGCTTCGTAGGAATCTTTGTCTTGTTAGTAATTTTATTAGCTGGGGCAGTTATATATAAGACATCTAATAAAAAAAGTATTAACTCAACTAATGTGCCAACAAAATCTAATCAGAAACTAGCAGCAGCTGAATCTGGTTTATTGCCATGGCAGTTAACGTCTCCATTAAGTCGTATGGCCGTATTTCCTAACGGTAATAATCTAACTATCGTTGGTGGTCTTACTAGTTCAGGCTCGTCAGCTAGTGGAGTTTATGGTCTTAATACATCCAATGGTAATCTTAGCTTAAGCAGTTCATTATCTACTGGCGTACATGATGCAGCAAGTGCGATGGTAAACGGTAAAATGGTAATATTCGGAGGAGGACAGACTAGTTCAGTCAATACAGCTCAGACAATATCGGCAACATCGGGTGCTACTAATGTTTCAAAGATGCCTCAGCTACGTTCTGATGCTACTGCTGCAACTATAGGTAATACTACTTATATTATTGGTGGTTATAATGGCAATAACGCTGATCCTCAGGTATTAACCACTACTAACGGAAAAACGTTTAATAATTTTGGATCATTACCTTTTCCAGTCAGATACGCGGCTGCTGCTGCGCTAAACGGTAAAATATATGTATTTGGAGGATTGGGAGTATCGGGTAGTTCATATAATCAGCCGGTCAATGAAGTACAGATTATTAATCCAGCCAATCATACTATAAGTTTAGCCTCATGGAAATTACCTATGCCACTAGAAGGAGCTACAGCTGTCGTACTAAATAATGAGATGTTTTTAGTGGGAGGACAAAGTAATCAAGTTCAAAATATTCAATTAGGTGTAGGAACAACTCAAGTAAAGGGAATCTCTACCACTAATACTAAAACAAGCAATAGTATATATGCTGTGAACACTCAAAGTGGCCAGTTCTTGTTAGCCGGTCATTTACAAGTTCCAG
>DAHXNJ010000053.1 GCA_027365445.1 Candidatus Saccharimonadota bacterium
GTTATCGAGGCCTTAAAAGTTATCGTCAAGCCGGTAATCCGCTTTCACTAATGTATGTTATCATCGCCTTTACGGTAAGCTTAGGCTTCTTACTAATAGGTATACCTCCTTTTTTTACGTCCAAAAGCTCAATCTTGATAATTACCTACTATCTAGCAACAATAGTCTTTTTATTGAGCCTTCAGGCACAGACCTGGCTTCTTTGGTTTATAGGGCTTAGAAAGTATATTTCACTTAAAAAACTACTTTTAGCTAGTGGTATTTTTGCTCTTGTCATCTTGGGTTTACAAATTGGGACTAGTCATGCAATTGTCGAATATAACCCACATCTAGTCCAATATACCGACGCGCCAGATGTCCTAATATTTAAATCGGCTTTTTATATCTTAATTGCTGTACCTATTAGCTATTTCTTTATCAACCAAGCACGAGTTCAGAAAGAATGGCTAGTTAAATCAAAGTCACTGATTACTGCAGCCGTTTTTTTAACCGTTTGTGCAGCAGCTGTTTCTACAAATATTTTATATAAAGGTGGAGACTCCGTGTCTTCTTCAAGAATCATAGACATAGTTTTTACAATAATCCTTTTGGGCTCCATAATACCGCATGGACATACCAAAACTAAGCTAAAAATTACTAAATAGATTATGAGTGGTTGCCTGAGCAACCTTCCCCCTATCTTGATTATCCTTGTCATAAGATGGTACGAACAAAAAGAACTTACTGCCCTTATCTTTTTCAGATTCAAACCAAATTTTAGCTGTCAGTCGTTTGGCAAGCTTAGCGGCTATATATAGGCCTAATCCAGTTCCTCCATGAACGCGCTTCATATAGTTTTCACTTTGAAAGAATTTCTTAAATACCATTTCTTGCTCATTTCTGGCAATACCTAAACCTGTATCTTCAACTATAAAAATGACTCCATTATCAGGCGATTCGGACCTGCTTAAATTTAAATTTACAGAACCATGATCAGTAAATTTAATAGCATTACTTAAAAGAGATGATAAAATTTGCTGAACCAAAAAGCGGCTAGTAAAAAGGTCACCCATATGCTGACTATCCCTAACATTAACTCTAAGCTTCAATCCCTTAGCCAATGCTTCACCCTCAAAGTCTTTAATTAGATCTGACACAAGTGCAACTGGATCAAAAGCTTCAATATCTACTGGCAGCATCTTATCATTCACGTCAGTAAGTCTTACTAGATCAGTGATAATATGAGTTAGCTGATCTAGGCTACGTATTGCACCGTTAATATCATTTTGTACTTCCATTTCTAGGTTACTATTACCAGCTACAAGCGATAAATAACCCTGTGCAATAGTCAATGGTGTTCGTAGTTCGTGTGAAGCTACAGCAATAAATTCATCTCTCTCTTCTTCGATAGTCTTGTCCTGAGTAATATCCCTAATGACTAGGACATATCCTTCATTTCTATTATCGACAATGAATTCGCTTACCGATATTTCTACAGAAACTTTTGTACCATCGGCTATTAATAACTTGTAATCCGTATGACCATTGAGTTTAGTTAAATTATCAGTCGAAATTTCAATCCGATGCTCGGGGCTATCAAAAAGCTGTAATATTGATGTTAATTTCGGCTGAGTATCGACTTCATTAAACAACAAGAGATTACGAACTGCTGCGTTACGCAATGTTACAAACCCTTCTCTATCCACTACCAACACTGCATCCTTTATTAGATTAATTAACGAGTCAAGTTTATGACTTTCGCTCTCAGAATAGTGCTCTAACTTAGCAAGAGACTTACTTTCAAGTCGTACTGCCCTACTTAACCAAGCCACAAAGACTCCGACAGATACATATAGCACTAGTCGAACGACAAAATCATAATCGTTTAGTGTTGAGTGAGATAGCAATGAAATAGCAATAGTAACCAATCCAATACCAATGCCGCTGATCAAAGCAGCGTTCAGACCAATCCAATAAGCTGCCGATATAACTATAAACGGAATAATCGCACTATACGGACTCGCTAGACCGCCGGTCAAAAACATTAAACATATAACTAATAAACTATCGAAAACAACTAGCAATGCCCTTTTATCTAGTAGTCGTGGAGACAATCTTAAAGCAACATAAAGCATCAAATTGTAACCAACGGTAAGCAATAATAATCCTAGGATCATGACACTAAAATAGCCAACAAAATCCCAAATACTGACCGCAATTATAGCCAATATTAGCCAGCGCACATACCACGTAATCATAAACTTTTCGTTCATTTGCCTGGTATTTTCTGGCAAAGATATTTTTTGTAAAACTTTTTTGTTGATCACTTATCTATTTATTTAATTTTAGTTTAACTATAAAGAGTATAACAGACGTTGACTAACTAAAAAAAATATATCTAGGATTAAACTATGACAAATTTCATTTACAGAACAATATGAAGAGATTAACTGAAATCAAATACTTATTGCTAATAGACGCCAGTTTATATTATAATTTTTAAGATGGTTAATGAAAAAATATATAAATGCCCAGAGTGCGGTCTTCACTATGAAGATAAGCAGATAGCTAGGCGATGCGAGGCCTATTGCAAGGAATATAAGAGTTGTAGCTTAGAAATAACAAAGCTGTCTATTGAGCGAACGCATACTAGCAAAAATCAGATATTAAAATAAAAAAACTAAACTTCCATAGCAGTTTAGTCACTAGCTAGTTAATCGACATAATAAGGATAACGATTATCCAGAAATTAATTATTTTTTAGGTTATTATAAATCTATGAATCTAGCTTTATTTGGATCAGGCGAATTTACTAATGCTGTCGATACCATAGACGATTATCTTATAAAAACATATAGACCACACTCTGTCGCCGTTATACCGACTGCTGCCGGTAAAGAAAAAGATTACTATAAATGGATCGAAATGGCCAAGACACATTATCGACGATTTGAAGTAAAAGTTATACCAATACCAATTATTTCAGTTAACCAGTCAAATGATCAAAAATATACAACTCTAGTCGAAGAATCTGACTGGATCTTTTTTTCTGGAGGAGATCCTGGCTACTTACTTAATGTCGTAAAAGATAGTTTGTTATGGGAAACGGTAATTAGAAAATATAACAGTGGGACATTACTAAGTGGTAGCTCGGCCGGTGCTATGATTATGGGTAACTACATAATGCCTAGCCCATTCAAAGCAATTATTAAACCAGCAGAATCGGATTGGAAGCCAGCCTTTAAACTAGCGCCCTTCACAATATTTCCCCATTTCGACAAAGTTAAAAAACATTCTAATGTACTTAACCGTCTAATTTTCAATAGTCCCAATGAAGTTAAAAAGTCTTGGGTCGGCATTGATGAAAATACTGCTTTATTATTAAAAGATAATGAAAAATTAATACTAGGTAGTGGTCATGTTGAAATTCATTAATGATATTAACGTTCAATGATCAATAAATATTAACTTTTCTTATATGCTAAGTAACTCATAAAAGCAGTAGCGGCTATCCAATTAGGAACAACAAACAATATAGCCATAACTATTGAACGAGAATCTTCGATTCCTAAAAACAAAGTCAACAACAGATATATGCTAAATGGTATATATGTCAACCACCCCTTAATATTCGATGGCAGATAGCTTCCTCTTATAGATATAAACCAAGCTCCGGGTTTTGCTGCAGGATGTTTACTGTGCGGTTTTATCAACATAGCCTTAAGTATAGTTATAAAAAATGATGTTGTCTATATCACGATAATCAACAAACCTATAACTTAATACTTACTATTCATAAACAGAAATATCACAAAAAAAGTAATTCTCATACTACGAACTAATAATTAAGGAGTGGCTAGATCCGTATTCTCACTATTAAAGTATGTCGGTAAATTACAATATGGACTGCCTGAACAATATTCTTTGCCGTTAGGGAAATAACTGGTGGCGCCAAAGTTTTGATCACTAACATACAAATATGCTGCACCAAGGGACTTAGCCGTTGATATAACTGAGCTTAAGTCTGCTTGAGGGGTTGAATAAACTGTAAATACAGCTGCAATACCCTTATAATTAGTTGGGGATGAAGTAGAATAGTTTGCAGGTGTACTACCAGGGTTCCATGTCATACCACCAGAACATCCAATGCCAATTGAGCTAAAGCAGCTTTCATAAAATTGCATTGCATTTCCACTATGAAAGGCGCCTGGCTCAGTAAAAGAGGAGTTAGGTGCATCACCCGGATTAAATATGACATTATTTCCATAATAGGATGAATCATAAGTTGCCAAACTTTGATAAACCGATAAATAGCTCGAGCTATTAGATACATCATCAAGGAATAATCCTGAGATTTTATTACCAAATGCTTTATGCCACTGAGTTTCGTCCATCTGTATTTGATTAATCCATGCACTTTCTGATGTTGAACCACTACGCGTCGTCCTGGGTGTTGAGCCATTGCCAGGATCAGTAGTGCCTAAATAGCCAGTATCCACGTAACCGTAAACCTTCCACCCTTCAGCGATAACGGCATTTATAGCCATAGTGTAATTAGGATCAATAGAGCATGATGTTCCAGAATAATTGCATGGACCAGTATCTACGTTAGCAATAATAATATCATTAGGATTAGCTGGTTTTGTTTTGGCAAGAGTAGCCCACGTTCCAACCAATACATTACTGCTACCATTAAAGTAAGTAGGATACACATAGGCGGGGATCATTAACGCTGGCTGACCCTGAATAAATGATTGATTTGAAACTACTGGGCTAGTACTTGGACTGACTGAGCCAAATTGTACATATTTTTCTCCATTTTGACTTAAGCTTGATTGAATACTGGCAACTCCACTTAAAGTGCCTGATGCTGTATTGGCGCTAGCATACGGAGTTGCAGCATAGCTTATGTTATATACATATACTCCAACACTTACCACTACTATTATCTCAACTGCTGCTAAAATAAAATGACTAAGATCATTTACTGGAAATAATTTTTTTAGTATTTTTTTGTCATTTTATTAAAAGATTATATTTTAAGGATACGGACAGTAAGTTATTATGTCAAACTTACTATTAAGATTCTACATTTAAGCGTAAGCGAATGATAAATTCATCTTTAGTATAGAAACGTTTTTTGCAGTCTTAATATATCTAGTCATGACTTTTCTCATAGATCGATTACTTAAGTATACTTTTAGCAGTTTTAAGAAAAATAACATCTCTTTGTTTTATTATCTTACCGTCATTATTATAAGGCTCTGCTTTCTCTAGCAGACTAATTGCAGAGTCTATGCCATTGACCCACTTAATCTGATGCCCTTCATTAATTTCAAATTCGGTTCTTGATAAAACTTTTTGTGACGATTTTTTATTAACAATGTAACAAAAGTCAATTTGTTTTGTTTGCCACCTTTCGAAATATAGTATCGTTTTCCCTACTTCTCTTATAATATCTATCTCACATCCAACTTCTTCTCTTAACTCTCTTCGCAAACCTTCTTCCATATTTTCCTGTTCTATCCCTCCACCAGGAAGCATGTAATAGTCATGGGCACTAACATAAATAAGGTAAATTTTTTGGCCGTCAAACAATACTGCTCTTGCTGCATTTCTTGGCTTGAAGCTGGAATAATCTAGATCAGCTACGCTAGGATTAACTACAACTGATTTTACAGTACAGAGTAACTTCATTTATTTCATAATAGCAAAAATGTTAATATGCCCCACCAATAGAATCTTAAATTTAGTTATATATCTCAATATAAATAAAAATATGATTATACTTTTATCAATTATTTACAAAATGTATGAGTATAATTAGACATATGGCTGAGATATATTGGTTTTGTTCAGACGAGCAATTTCAACCTGAAGAGCTAGTTGAACATGCTGTGCTAGCAGAGAAGGTTGGTTTTGACGGAATTATGATTTCTGAGCACTTTCATCCTTGGGTAGATGATCGAGGATCTAGCGGTTTTGCTTATAGCATTCTCGGCGCTATTGCTGCCAAAACTAGTCAGATTAAATTAATGACCATGGTTACAGCGCCCCTATATCGCTTCCATCCAGGTGTTGTGGCGCAAGCTGCAGCAACAATTGATCGACTTAGTAACGGCAGATTCTCGCTTGGTGTAGGTACCGGTGAAAATATAAATGAAGGTCCACTTGGATTTTTATTACCACCCTATAAAGAACGATCAGCAAGACTTAAAGAATCAAGGGAAATTATACATAGACTAATGTCAGGTGAATCGCTTGATTTTAATGGTAAATACTACATAACAAGGGCCGCTAAACTATATAGCCCTCCAATCCATCAAATACCTATCTTTTTAGCTGCTGGAGGACCCCAAAGTGCGACTACGGCCGGAAAAGACTACGATGGCATAATTATCAGTGTAAAAAATATACAAGATGCTGAAAAATTACTCGAAGCTTCATCTTTAGCCAACGTTAAAAAAGAATTTAAAACCATTGCTAATCTATGGTCAATCTATGCTCAGAATGAAAATGAGGCATGGATGGCAATCCAACCTTTACGGGGATTAAGAGCACCAAGCCGATCAGATGCCACTAGTCCACTACAACTTCAAAACGAAGCCGATCAGATGCCACGAAAAGACATACTCAGTAGTTATAGACAGTTAAAAAATTCTAAAGACTATATTTCAGCATATAGTCCACTAATTACCAAACTAAAGGCAGATATTGTAGGAATACAGACAACTTCAAACGATCAACTTGCTACAATTAGTATGATTGGAAAAGAAGTTTTACCGAAATTACGAAAACTTTAAAAAAGGAGTAAATAATGAAAGTAGGATTACAGATTAATCGCTTTGATTACCCTGGTGGTGATAGCAAAATAGGACAAAATGTTCGAGAAGTTTCAGTCGCTGCTGAAGATGCAGGGTTTGATAGTATTTGGGTCATGGATCATTTTTTTCAGTTAGTTCATATTAGTAAATATACCGACCCCATGCTAGAGTCATATACTACTTTAGGATACATTGCTGGAGTAACAAAAAAAGTAATGTTAGGTACGATGGTAACAGGAGTAATATACCGGGAACCAGCAGTATTAATTAATGCGGTCACCACTCTCGATGTTCTATCTGGTGGACGTGCTTACCTAGGTATTGGCGCAGGCTGGAATGATCAAGAAGCAAAGGCCTTAGGACTATTAGATCCACTACATTCTAAACGCTTCGAAAGACTAGAAGATACTTTAAAACTAGCTTTGCAAATGTGGTCAAATGATGCCAAACCTTTTAACGGCAAAATCTATAAACTACCAGAGCCGCACTTATCACCTCAGCCTGTTAGAAAGCCTCATCCTCCTATCCTAATCGGTGGAGGTGGCGAAGAAAAAACCCTACGTTTAGTTGCACAATATGGTAATGCTTGTAATTTATTTGCCCAAGATATGGATATGCTAAGCCATAAACTTGAAGTACTAAAAAAACACTGTCAAGAAGTTGGGCGACCGTATGAAGAAATTGAAAAAACTTCATTAATAGGAATAAATATTGCAGCAGCCATCAAAGATACTGAGCAGACAATCAATAAAGCAAAAGAGCTTAAGTCACTTGGTATTGAGCACATTATCTTTGCTAATAGTCATGACGTTAATGCTTCTTCTTATCTTCAATTTAGCGATACAGTTAAAGCAATTCACGATCTGTAAGTTGTCCTAACCTTATTTTCTCTTAGCTAGCCATTCACTAAATTCATTAGCGATTATTCTTTCGTTATGCACATCCTTAGCCTGGTTTGAAGCTAACCAAACAATTGGTGTGCCCATAATAGCTGGATCTAGAAGGCTTAAACTTGGTGAATCATTAGTTGCAGCTTTGGGCAACATCCCTGTTTTCGTTGCACCACCGGGTAACAATATATTGACCTTAACTCCACTACCCTCAAGATCAGCGGCCATAATTTTAGATAGCGCTTCAGCACCAGCTCGAGACGGTCCGTATGGCACAAATCCTTTACGATTCATGGTTGAATGATTCATTGAAATATTGACTATCCGTCCACTACCTAACTTAATCATCCTTTGCGCTACATATTTAGCAACTATAAAATAACCTGTCAGATTTGTATCTATAACATTTTTAAATTTCTTAGTAGGCACTTCCCAAAAACCCATGGGGGCAGTCATGAAGTTAGGATTCACAGTAATCATACCCAAGCCAGCATTATTAACGAGCATATCTATACCGCCTAATTTCAAATAAGCTTCATCCAGACCTTCAATGACAGAATTCTCATCCATGCTATCCATCATGATGCCGACCGCATTAGATAGTGACTTAGCAACAGAATTTGCTCTAGATGCTTTTCTGCTAGTGATAGCAACCTTAGCTCCGGCTTTAGTTAAAGCTTCAGCCATTGCAAATCCTAGACCACTAGTTCCTCCAGTTATCAATATTTTTTTACAATCTAAAATGGGTGTAACAGCATTATTCATAATCTATATTATTTATATTCCTTTATTAAACGTAAGTACATTTTATTACAAATTAATTAATATATGCATTTAACCTAAACTATTTATATCCACATTCACTTTTAATAACTTAGGTACTAAATTTTTTTATTACTATCTATACTATTAGCAATATACTCTAAATTATATAGAACTATTGATTGACTATTGGCCATCAATAGCAAATAATCATTGATTATTAGGAGTTTAAAAAACGCAAAAAATTAACTTATGGATATAAAACAAGTAAATAATAAAGCTGATTCATATCATAGCAAGCTTACTAAACACAGGGGTCTTGCGATGGTAGTCGTAATGACCGGGGTATTAATAACAGCCATCGATACAACCATAGTAGTTTTAGCATTACCTGAAATTGAAAAAGGACTAAAAGTAGGCTTGTCTTCAGTTATATGGATTGTCATAGGCTATCTTTTGGTCATAACTCTTCTCGCAACACAAGTCGGACGACTTGGAGACATGTATGGTCGAGTCAGAATCTACGAGGCAGGTTTTCTAGTGTTTGTTCTTGGTTCTTTAGCTTGTGCCCTTTCATGGAATGAAGCATCAATCATTATCTTTAGAATCATACAGGGCATTGGAGGAGCACTAGTATCCGCTAATAGTGGCGCTATAATTGCCGGCCTATACCAACCAGAACATAGAGGACGAGCCTACGGCTACAACTCAATAGGATGGAGTTTGGGTGCTGTCCTAGGCATAGTCATTGGAGGGCTCATAGTTACCTATTTATCGTGGCGGTGGATTTTCTGGATCAACGTTCCGATAGGTCTAGGTGCTATCTTTTTAGCCATGAAAGTGTTTAAAGACAATACCGAAAGAATTAAACA
Source organism: Candidatus Saccharimonadota bacterium (assembly GCA_027365445.1). GTDB lineage: Bacteria > Patescibacteriota > Saccharimonadia > Saccharimonadales > UBA4665 > JAJZWH01. The sequence goes on from DAHXNJ010000053.1 coordinate 9,328, forward strand.
CAAACTAGATCCAATAGGTATGATCAGCTTAGGACTTGGTCTTTTTGGTATATTATGGGCCGTCACTAAACTAGCAACAACTTCGCTTAACACTTCAATTATTAGTTTTATAGCTGGTGGAATTTTGCTGCTCATTATTTTTTGGCTTATTGAAAGACGACAAGAAGAACCAATGCTCCGTTTTTCTATTTTCAAGATACCCACCATGACACACTCCCTTCTAGCATCGCTATTTCAAGGATTAGCAAACTTTGCAGTTCTTTTTCTTGTTATTATGTATCTACAAGGACCTCGTGGACTATCTCCAATTAATGCCTCACTATTATTAGTACCTGGCTATATCATAGGTTCGGCTATTGGACCGTTTGCTGGAAGACTAGCCGATAAACTTGGACCTGTTATACCCGCCACTGCCGGACTAGCAATACAAGTGATCGCTTTATTTATATATGCTCATCTAACAATAGCGACTGGACTGTGGTTGGTTGTTTTAGCTAGCATAATTAACGGTATTGGAGCCAGTTCTTTTTTCCCGGCAAACAGTTCTGCTGTCATGAAAGCATCACCACCTGAGATGTTTGGGGTTTCATCGGGAATGTTACGAACCTTTGCCAATATAGGCATGGTATTTTCGTTCTCTGTCGCAATCTTAGTAGCATCACATTCAATAACCAAACAGCTTGCTTTTGCGATATTCGTAGGAGTAACAAATCTACACGGTCATTTAGCAACTGCTTTTACTAACGGATTACATACTGCATTCTATGCACTAATGTTTTTTATGCTTATAGCAGCACTGCTTTCATTATCTAGAGCACGAATCGTAAGTCTTAAAGCTAAACAATAAAATTTTAAGCAACTAGTATCTAGTGGATATCATTTATTGGTAAGATAATTTCAAACTTTGTTCCTTTTTTCTCTTCCGAATAAACCTTTATTTTAGCATTATGTAGTTTTAAGACTTTCTTAGCCCAGTATAGACTTAAGCCAGTTCCTTTAACGGATGCTGACATAGGATTATCTACCCTAGAAAATTTCTTAAATAATTTAGTCATATCTTTTTTAGCTATACCTACACCTTCATCTTTTATGGTTATAGCTATATTAGGTCCGGCTTTCTTAACTGTTATATTTATATCGTCACCTTCCTTAGAATATTGAGCAGCATTATCTAGAATATTCTCGATGACCATTAAAATTAAGTTGATATCAATAGTAGCCTTCATTGGAGAGTTAGGTTTTTGGAAAATTATCTTTTGTTTTCTGGACTCAAATAATAGCGATTGATTGTCTATGGCATCACTTATCAATTTTTCAATATCACAAACTGTTTTATCTAAATAAACTTTCCCTGCATCAACTTGAGCAACCCTTAACAAATCCTCTACTATTTCTAATTGTCGTTCATTATTCTTATATGCTACTCCGAGCATAACTAGTTGTTTTTTGGTTAGCTTTCCGCCATATCCATGAATCAACATTCCAGTGTATTGCTTTACTGCCGTTGCCGGTGTTCTTAATTGATGAGATGCAAGCGAGATAAATTCATCCTTGGAGTTATTTAATCCCTGCAATCTATCTCTTTGTTCTATCAGACTTTCGGTCATTTCAGCCATATCTTCTTTTAGTTTCCACTGATCCGTGACATCTTCCATTGCTAATAAGATTAGTTGCTTGCTATCAATTTGACGGGCATTAAGTAATATTGTCCGTGTTCCAATATTTGGAAAATTATGCGTGATAGAATAATTATTAAGGATACGCTTTGTAGGAAGGATATTTTCTAGCAAAGTCCTTAAATCAAGAGAATCCCATTGACTATTTCCGAGATCATAAATTTTTCTACCTTCTGTTTCATTTCTTTTAACTTTGAATTTCTTATAAAAAGAGTTATTGGCTGTAACAACTTCCAGGTTATTATTCAGTATTAAAAAAGGCTCACGAACAGTTTCTGTTATTTCCTTGTAATATACCAACTGTTTTTTAAGGGCTCTCAGTCGTATGTCTTGATTAAGGAATTTATGTTGTAAACGTTTTTCCTTAGATGTTTGGCTCATCAAAATCTTTCTAGTTACCATTATTGCTTGTTAAAGAAATCTTGCAGTAATTGCCGGGGACTGCACTAATCCTCATATATATTGTACTCTAAATATTTTTTTCTGGCTGTAAGAAATTCGTTAAATAATTTATTGATATATTTCATATCAAATTAGGATAAGAATTTATATATGACCTATGTCACATAGATATCGCTAGATGTGTTTACTAATAAGGATAAAACTGGTAATAACTAATAAATTTTCTATACTAATAAAATGTACGTTAATGTTTTAGCTAAACAGAATAAATTATATGCCCAAGATGTTGCTCATTTATACGAGCACATGATCATAGAGTCTTTTTATCAGAAAATTGAAAAAGAACTACATATTAATAGTGGCGTTATCGGATATATAGGTGGAAATACTTATCAAAATATAATCTTTCTTGAAACTTGGTTTTATAATAAAACGATTAGCGACATGTTTAAAAAATATATACAAGAAAACCTATCTTTAGATATCCTCGATCTATCAATTCAACAGTGTGAAGCTGAGGACAGAGAAATATGGAATATTTCAGATAAGCATGTGTTGTTTGATCAGTTTAACTTGCTTGATGGTACTCCCTGGGTAAATGGACGTACTATTAAGCCTTTTATTTATAGTAATGAAGTTCATAAAAACGCATCACCGATCATTATTAAAAAATCCGCCAAATCATATCGTTCAGTAATGATTATTATTAATCTAAAAGAGCAATCAATAGAAGAAAAAGCGGTATTTATAAGGCTTTATGTCATTATAGAGGATTTAATTGAGCGTTATACAAGACTCAATGGGTGGTATCGACTATATTCAAGCTCTACTTACCAAGACGGTGATACGATCTACTCTAAACTTAAGATTTCACTACCTAAAAACCAACAGACTAATAAAATAATCCAAACAGACCTCCAAACGTTTATTACGAATACTGATGTAAACTCTATTATTGGTTTGATTAATGACCACTTTCATGAATATGTTCGTCAAAAAACTTGGACTGGCCGAATTGTAGACGACCTTCATAACATCGACATTATCGTTGGAAATTACCATATAACTAAACTAGCCACAAAGGAACGGGTGACTAAAATTATTCGAAATATCCATATCGAAGTCTATACTGTCAAATGGTCAAAGGGTGAATAGGAATAAAGGCGTTATTTATCGTCATTTTTAAGGCTATATAGTTGAAGTATCAATCACAAACCTATAACGAACGTCCGACGACTCCACTCTTTTATAAGCACTGTCTATATCATTAGCGTTTATTAATTCTATTTCAGCCTTAATATTATTATCGGCACAAAAATCTAGCATCTGTTGTGTCTCTTTAATTCCACCGATCAATGATCCTGCAAAAGATCTTCTTAACCCTAATAAAGAAAATACATTAAGACTTAATGGATCAGGAGATGCACCGACATTAACAATCGACCCATCTAAACTTAATAATGACAAATAATCATCTACATTAATTCCGGCACTCACCGTATTAATTATTAGATCAAAACTATTTTTCAATTCTTTAAATGTTTCCTCATTGCTAGTCGCATAGTATTTATCGGCACCAAAAGCTAATCCATCCTCTTGTTTACTTAAGGTTTGAGATAGTACACTCACTTCCGCTCCCAATGCATGAGCTAACTTAACAGCCATATGCCCCAGACCACCTAAACCAATTACCGCTATCTTCTTTCCCGGTCCTGCATGCCAATGAAGTAAAGGAGAATAAGTAGTAATTCCCGCACAAAGTAGAGGAGCAGCAGAGTCAAGTTCTAATCCGTCGGGAATTCTTAACACAAAATCTTCGTCAACCACTATCTTTGTAGAATAACCTCCTTGAGTAAATTCTCCATATTTATCTACTGCACCATAAGTTAGCGTATTTCCTTTAAGACAGTATTGCTCATTACCATTTTTACAATTATCACATTCTCGACATGAATCAACCATGCAACCTACACCAACACGATCACCGGCTTTATGTTTTGTTACGTCTTTGCCCACTTCAGCTACTATGCCCGTAATTTCATGACCCGGTACAAGTGGATAAGTTTCTTTCTTCCATTCACCTTTAACATGGTGGATGTCTGAATGACATATACCACAATATTTTATATCAATTAACACATCACTAGGTTCTAAATCTCTTCTATCAATATTAACTACTTCAAATGGTTTATTTAGGCCATTCACTGCTCGTGCTTTTACTTTGATCATTAAAACCCTCCGTTTAGTTATTAAATCTTAAAACTCGACTCTTAAATATAAATTAAAAACTAAAAAATTATCTTTAAAAGCTATAGCTTCAACTTAAATGCTGTAATATTTTGGAACAGTAATTAGTGTATGTATTTTAAGTATTAAAAGTCAATAAACTATACCTCTTTTAACAAAAATAAAGTATTATTTTAAGATACTTTTATATATAAGGTCATTTAACTAAACAATTAAAACTAGAGCAAACCATGAAAAGAAGAATATCGGTAAGAGGTATCGCTATATACAATGATCGTTTATTGTGTGTCAAACAAAAGACACCCAAAGACCAAAAGTATGTAGAAAATAATCACTGGAACTTACCAGGAGGAAAATTAGAAAACGAAGAATCATTAACTGACTGCCTTAGAAGGGAACTCTTAGAAGAAACTGGAGTAAATGCCGATATAGGCAATTTATTATATGTTCAACAATTTAGCTATAATGGGTTAGATTATTTAGACTTCTTTTTTAACATTACAAATGCCTCTAGCTTCATTAATATAGATCTATCAAAAACTACTCATGGCGAACTTGAAATAGCCGAAATAGCTTTTATAGAGACGGATAACAATTTAGTACTGCCTAAGTTCTTAGACGTTAAGGATATTCAGGAAAAAATAGAACACAATACTAGTACATCTATCTTTTCTTATGTTAATTAGACAGTTTAATTATTGCTCATCGATTTATAGAACAGTGATTATAATTTCGCTAATGCTATTAACTATATAGTGCTAAACTTAATAATTAAGTATGACAGCAAGAACACACGATTTAGGAGCAATTACCGCACTTGGGTTAGTAGTATTGCTAATCAACCTTCAAAGTATTAGTTTAGCAACCGCTATTATTTCAGTATTTGCAAACCTTATTGGAGGTATAGCACCAGACATAGACCAACCAACAGCACCTCTATGGCGCAACTTACCAGTCGGTAAATACATCGGTAAAATCTTTGATCGATTACTAGGTGGTCATCGATTCCTTACCCACTCTATACTTGGACTAATAATTTTGGGTTATTTAATACATTTACTGTTGGTTTTCTTAAAGCCGGTATTAGGATCAGTCAATACAGGCTATGTTTGGTGGGCCTTTATAATAGGAATGCTGTCTCATCTTATTCTAGATACTCTAACCAAGGAAGGGGTTCCCTGGTTCTTGCCTATACCTTATAAATTTGGCTTTCCGCCATTAAAAAAATGGCGCATAACAACAGGTAAATGGGTGGAAACGTGGGTAGTTTTCCCCATTCTTTTAGTTATTAATGGTTTTTGGTACTCAGAGCACTACCAAAAAATTCTATTCATATTACATAATAGAATTTTATAGTTAATGTCATAGCGGCTGGTCAATTGTCATCCTACCAACAAATACTAATAGCAAATGTTAGACTGCCCCAAGCCCAAGACAATGACACTAAGAATAAAGGGTAAAGTAAAGTTTTCTATTAATACTAGAACCTACTTAACCTTTTTTATATTCTTTTAATCTATAACTTATGATAGAGTAAAAATAACTATTAAATAAGAGGGAAACATCAATGTTAAACTTCCAAAAAAAGGAGTTAGTCTATTCACTAGCTGGTATTGTAGTCGTATTGCTTATCTTTGGTATTTTAATATTAAATAGCCAATCGGCAAGTAAAGTTAGTAAGGAGGCTGCGAGTAACCCAAGTGGAAGTACTATTGCACCAACAGCAGTAGTAAATGATGTAGCAAATGTCCCTGAGTCTACACTATTAAAAGTTGGTGTAGGCACTATTACCAATAAACCAGCACCTATTAAAGCACCTGCACTAACAAATAATAAATTACCGGAAGTCTTTTATGAAGGAGCAGAATTTTGTCCTTATTGCGCAACAGAAAGATGGGCAATGGCTATAGCTTTATCCAAATTTGGTACTTTTAGTAACCTACGCGTTACTCATTCATCAACTACAGATGTATACCCAGATACTCATACACTATCGTTCTACAAATCAACTTACACCAGTAATTATATAAACTTCACACCGGTTGAGCTAGAGACCAATATTGCTAGCAGTAGTGGTGGTTATACAACCCTACAAACTCCAACCAAAAGTGAAAATGCAATTGCCAATAAATATGATGCTACCCCATACGTTTCTGCTCAATCCGCTGGAGCAATACCTTTTGTTGACTTTGGTGGTAAATACCTAATATCTGGCGCAACCTATAGTCCTCAAGTACTCCAAGGATTAAGCACTCAGCAAATTGCCTCTGCTCTTTCTAATCCGAAGAGTCCAGTTGCTAAAGGTGCAGATGGAGCTGCTAATACGATAATAGCCGCCATCTGTTCACTGACAAAAAATCAACCAAGTACTGTCTGTAATCCATTAATTCAAAAGATTGAAACTGTACTATAAGTCTAATGATTTAAAATATGAAAAAAGAACTCAAAATAATATCATATACTGGAACTATATTATGTCTCCTTGGTCTAATTGACAGTATCTACTTAACTATTGCTCACTATACCAACCCAGTTATCTTAGCTTGTCCTGAATCTAAATTTATTAACTGTGCCAAAGTAACTACAAGTTCTTACTCGGTTATTCACGGAGTACCGGTAGCTATGTTAGGTTTAGTATTTTTTATTTTGATGGGCATCTTACAACTTCCTAAGTTTTGGAATAGTCAAAATAAGAATATTCATAAAACTAGATTATTGTTGTCTGTCGTTGGGATATTTACTATTTTTTATTTAGTATATATTGAGCTATATAAACTAAAAGCTATTTGTCTTTACTGTACAGGAGTTCATATATTAACTTTCCTTATTTTTGTCATTACCGTCTTAGGCTATTCAATGCTAGACAACAACTCTAAACAAAAGGAATCTACTTAAACAACAAGTTTATGTAAAGAACGGTCTATGAAGCAGATTATTTTCGCAACTACTAATGCTGAGAAAACAGCAAATGCCAAGTTAATTTGCAGCGAGTACGGAATAAAAATAATACAACAACCTATAAATATTAACGAAATACAATCAGATAAATCAGAAGAAATAATATTAGATAAACTCTATAAATCTTATGAAGAAATAAAGAAACCAATTATAGTAACCGATGATTGTTGGAATATTCCCGGCCTAAATGGGTTTCCTGGACCTTATATGAAATATATTAATTTATGGTTAACTACCAATGACTATATTAATCTAACGAAGACATTATCCAATCGAGAAATTTGGTTAATCCAGACTTTAGCATACTATGACGGAAAAATGACAAAATTATTCTCCAGCAAAACTATTGGTGAAATACTAAAGGAACCTCATGGTATATATGGAGCAGCTAATCATAAACTAGTCAGTTTAGAACAGGATCATTCAAAGACCATTGCCGAAATATATGATCAGGGACTAAATAATTCTAATAGAAAAGCCTGTGATATATGGCACACATTCTCAAAATGGTATAATCAAGATTATAGTTCCAATAGCAAAAACATAATATGAAGCAAATAGTTATAGCTACTGGAAATAAACGAAAAATTGGCGAAGCAAGATCTAGTTGTGATCTTTTCGACATAAAAGTAATACCCATGCATATCGACCAAGATGAAATACAGTCTCACGATCCCATAAAGATAACCAAGCAAAAAGCAAAGAATGCTTTTAGGAAGCTAAAAACTCCTTTAGTGGTAAATGACGCATATTGGGATATACCTTCTTTAAATGGTTTTCCCGGCGGCTATATGAAAGACGTTGTAGAATGGTTTAATGCCGAGGACTTTATTATTCTGCTTGCTAACAAAAAAGATAGAAGAATACTATGTCACGAATGTGTTATTTACATTGATGATAACATAACAAAACTATTTAATAAGACTTATTATGGTGAAATAGCCAAAGAACCAAAAGGTATGGGAAATTCCATAGAAGAAGTCGCTATATTTAATGGCCTGACTTTGGCACAACATCATGATAAAAATCAATATAGTGAAAAAGCAGAAGACCAGGTTTGGTATGATTTTGCCAAATGGTACTCCACATATGAATCAAAGTAATTATAGCAATTGGCTGTCGCCTGTCTTGAGCCTATAGTAACTGCTTTTTTAAGCCAATAAAGCTCATAAAGTATCTTAAATAATACCTTTTTAAATGGCAATTAACTCTAGCAGATTAGATGTCATCAAAAAACCGCTTTTATTGCTACGCTCCCTCCGTTAATACTGATTTCTGATAAAACTATACTTGGATTCTATTGAGTTAAATTTAAAAATCAAATCCGTTAGAAAGAAAAATGTAAAATATCTAATTAGCAATAAGTTTAAATAAGTAATACTGCTGATTATTGAAATCCATTTTTGATGCCTTTAAATCTGCTTTAGAAGCCAATTCAATTACATAATCTTCACTAAAGCGCTTACTGTATGGTGGTCCAATATTAGTTTCCGTTTTTTGCCAGTCAAGATTATATATTGCACCGCCTGGTTTTAGCATCCTTTTAGCATTAATGAGGCTCTTTAACGGATCTTGAAAATCATGTAGAACCGTTCCAAGAAAAATAATGTCTGCTTTTGCTAATAGAGATGCTATTTCTTCTTCGGCAGCAGCCTGTATAGTTTTAATATTAGTTAATCCGCTTTGATTAGCCTTGTCTACAAGTCGATCAAGTGCTTCCCTATCTATATCTATGGCGTATATCTGCCCCTTTTTACCTACGATTTTTGATGCAGGAACACTAAAATATCCATCATTAGCACCAAGATCAATAAATACCTGATCTTTTTTTAATCCTATTAAAGCAAGAATGCTTTCTGAATTTTGTCTTTTTCTTCTTTCATTTTCGTCATAAGTAAATTTATGATTATGATAATGCATAATTATCCTTCCTTAATATAAGCAAAATCATTAAGCTGCATTTCTATTATATAACCCAATCCTGAAGGAACAACTTCGACGTCATTTATTAGATCTGCTTTCGTTACTCCCTTACTTACCATTGAATTATTACAAGCCTTAAACTCTACCTTATTAACCATTAACGAGTTAATTTCTGCTATATGCTCTGATCTAACATTTAAAAAATCTATACCATCTCCATAGGCTGCGACAACAATTAATATTTCATTATTAAAATACTCTAAAATATTTTTTATATGTCTAAATAATTTATTAATATTTACATCTTTATTTGAATTAAAATCAACAATAACACTCTTAGTATTTTCGTTTCTCATATAAAACCCCCTAAAACATATTTATATTTTTTAAAATTTTCTTATATCATTCTACAATACATAATTAAAAATAATCTTAAATATTGTGTTATTAAACGTCTTTATACTATAGTTGACATTCTGGTTATTTTCTAGTATGGTTTATTTGAAGTTAGATGGATATCTTTTTACAGTGTTCATATACTAAATATCAGATCAAGGTAAAAACTTTATCATATTAAATAAAGCTTTTTATATAACTGGTATTTTTGCACTTATAAATCTATTTCATCTTTTTAATTTAGGATAAATATGTCTATTAGAACAAGTACTAATGCCAGCACAAGAAATCAGGCAAAAAAACAATGGGGCTCAGAGAAAAGTACAAAACCTTTATCGACCATTCATGATAAACCTTCAACTAAGAAAATTACTCTTAGCAGACTAGCGATTGTTTCAACCATTTTATTATGGTCTGTGTATTTTATATCTACCATTGTTCGTCAGTTTTTTGAAGGTCCTCAAACCTTTCAATTTACCATGCAAGCAATCAGTTACTTAATAGTTGTTACATTATTAACTTTTTCTGCCTTAATGTACCTCTTAGCAAGACAAGGAGCTTTTTTACGATTTGCAAAGCATATGAGAGTACCAAGGGCGGAAATAGATAATTATTTTTCAAATACACAACCAACAATCACCGTACTAATACCTTCATATAGCGAAGAACCTCAAGTAATTTACAAGACACTCATGTCTGCTGCTCTTCAAGAGTACCCGCATATTAATATTGTCTTATTACTAGACGACAACCCTTTTCCAAAAACTCTAAACGCTTATAATCGCCTAAATGAAACAAGAAAATTAGGTCAAGACATTATGAATGTCTTTAGTGAACCATATACTAAAGTTAGTGGTAAATTTAAGTCCTTTGAACATAGAAACAAATATAACAAAATAATAAACTCTAAAGCCATAAAAGAAATTATAGAGCAATATGAATGGTCGATTAATTGGTTAAAAAAACTAGCCGAACAAGAGAAGATAGAAGATCATGTCGATATATTTTTTAAAGAACAAGTACTATCTGGGTTAGCACAAGAACTAGAATTAGTAAAAAATGCACTAATCGCTTCATATAAAGAAAATGCGACAATACCTTCAGATCGAGCAATTCAGTTATATCGTCGATTAACTTGGATCTTTAGCGTTAAGATAGATACATTCGAACGAAAAAAGTATGCATCACTATCCCATGAAGCCAACAAAGCAATGAATTTAAATTCATACATTGGCTTAATGGGAGGCACTTTCATGCAAAGAGAAACACCTGATGGAATAGTTCTTGCACCTACTAACAAAAGGACAAAGGAAACTGTCAAGATAAATGACAGTGACTATTTATTAACTTTAGATGCCGATTCTATTCTTTTAAGAGACTACTGTTTAAGATTAGTCTATTTCTTAGAGCAACCTAATAATGCTAATGTTGCCGTAACCCAAACACCATACTCATCTTTTAGAGGCGCTTCTACAAGGATTGAAAGATTAGCAGCTGCTACAACCGATATTCAGCACATATTACATCAAGGGATGAGCCAATATGGTGCAACATTCTGGGTAGGGGCTAATGCGGTAATTCGAAAAAAAGCACTTGAAGATATTGTTCAGACTGAATGGATTGGCGGATTTGAAATTCGCAAATACATACAAGACCGAACAGTTATAGAAGACACCGAATCAAGCATTGACCTAACCTTACATGGCTGGTCATTAGTTAACTACCCTGAAAGACTTAGCTATAGCGCTACACCTCCAGATTTTGGATCATTAATTGTTCAAAGAAGAAGATGGGCCAACGGCGGACTATTAATTTTGCCAAAATTATGGTCTCAAACCAAAGAAAGAAAAAGACGAAACGAATATGTTTCTACTACAGAAATTCTACTTAGAGTTAATTATATGGCTTCTATAACTTGGGCATGCTTCGGATTAATTTTCTTGCTCGCTTATCCATACAATGGACGACTACTAAGTCCTTTTGTCTTATTAGCAGCCCTTCCATACTTTCTAGCAATGGCCAGTGATTTAAAATATTGTGGGTATAAGAGATCTGATGTTTTAAGAATATATGGATTCAACTTAATACTATTACCAGTAAACCTAGCTGGCGTACTAAAATCTATCCAACAAGCTCTAAGCGGGAAAAAGATACCCTTTGCAAGAACTCCTAAAGTAAAGAATAGAACATTATCTCCATTAATATTTATACTTGCACCATTAAGTATTGTTGCCTTCTCGTCGTTTATATTATGGCGTGACGAAATTACACGGAATTGGGGTAATGCAGCCTTCGCAGGTTTTAATGCTATCGTTTCAGTTTGGGCCATTATTGCTTATATAGGAATTCTTAATGCATTAAAAGACATTTGGCACGGCCTGACAAAATGGATGTATGTCGAAGTCAAACCGAAACAGACAATTAAAAAACAAGATGAGCCATTACTCGATTGGCGAGCAGTTATCTATCATGGTGACGACAAAACACCAGTACCAGTCAATCAAGTAAACTATGACTATTCCACAACTCAATCTTATACCGAAAAGGCTTATCTTTCATGAATAGTGACAATTTTATACCTGAATTTATAGAAGAACCAAGAAAAAAGTTAAGCTTTTTTAGATTATTTTTAGGAATTTTGATAGTAATAGCGATAGGTTGTGGTGGATTTTTTGGTATCCAAAAATATAAGCAAGTACTAGCACTTGATGCTCATAAGCCTTGGTTTGCAGCATATGTTGACGTAACTGCTACCCCTACTTATCCATTTGAGCAATTAGGCAATAGTACACAAAAAGATGCCATATTATCATTTATTGTATCTTCACCGACCAATGCTTGCGAACCTAGTTGGGGGGGTGCCTACACACTAAATCAAGCTGGTGCACAATTAGATATCTCCCGAAGAATAGCAAGACTACAACAACTAGGCGGAAGCGTTGCCATATCTTTTGGAGGAAAGAAAAATCAAGAATTGGCCGTAAGATGTACCAATCCATCGGCCCTATTAAATGCCTATACGACAGTGGTTAATAGATACAAAATTAATACAATAGACCTTGATTTAGAAGGAAGTTCCTTATCTAATGTAGCGGCCGGAAAACGTCGCGCTATTGCAATTTCGACCCTACAAAAAACTAGACGAGCTGAAGGCAAAAACTTAGCCGTTTGGCTAACGCTACCAGTGACTCCTCAGGGTTTAACAGTAGAAGATACTAATACTATATCTCAAATGTTAGCTAACGGTGTAGACTTAGCCGGTGTAAATATCATGACTATGGATTACGGGTCTAGTCTAACTAATAATCAAACAATGTTATCTGGCTCTGAAAGTGCTGCTATCCAAACAGCAAGGCAACTTACTATTTTATACATGCGTGCAAAAATACCTCTAAATAATTCTACTATATGGTCTAAAATCGGCCTTACCCCCATGATTGGGCAAAATGATACTACCAACGAAATATTTACACTAAAGGATGCTAAACAATTAAATACCTTTGCTCTAAATCACGGAGTAGGAAGAATGTCGATGTGGTCAGCTAATAGAGATATAACATGTGGTAGTAACTATGTAAACGTTAAAATAGTATCTAATTCGTGCAGTGGAGTTAATGAAGGTAATCAAACATTTGCAGCATTATTAGGCCATGGATTCAATGGCTCAATTACATTAAGTTCAAGCCTGATTACAAAAGCCGATTACTCGAGTAAAGCTTATCAGGCCCCTGATAACCCAGCAACAAGTCCTTATCAAATATGGTCACCAAGTGGTACTTACTTAGAAGGCACAAAAGTTGTCTGGGACCATAATGTATATCAAGCAAAGTGGTGGACTCAAGGAAACATTCCTAACGACCCTGTACTGCAAACATGGCAAACCCCATGGCAGCTTATAGGACCAGTACTTCCTGGAGAAAAACCAATCAAACAACCTACGCTACCAACCGGTACTTACCCAAACTGGTCAGGAACGGCTATCTATAATACATCTCAACGTGTCCTGTTTCATGGTGTGCCATATCAAGCAAAATGGTGGAATCAAGGAGACAGCCCTGCTGCGGCAACCTCTAATCCCAATGGCTCGCCCTGGGTTCCATTAACTCAAGCTCAAATAAATGAGATCACAGCCAAGTTAAAGTAGAACTAAATATTATTTATCCAGTTGCACCGTGTGTAGGTGTAGTACCGTTTGGTGCTAGGATATCAAAGCCATCGGGTTTATGTAGCATTCCATAAGACGTACCAGGAGTATCACTTACACCATATTGCCATACCAAAGCTTTTGTGGCTGGATCTATAGCTACCATGCGGTCTCTATGATCATCGTTTGCCATAAATACACCGCTAGGTAACTGTTCCACTAATGATGGTTCGTTAAGCCTTCCAGGGCCTGAAGTCGGTTGATATCTATATAAAACCTTACCTTGCCTAGTAAACGTCAGAATGGCTCCAGGATTAGAATAATCAGCGATTAGGTATAGATTAGTATTCTTTCCAGGTCCAGCATCTAATTGTTGAGGGTCAGATGGATATGCTATTGGAAGCTGTGTTGCCCACACCATCTTTCCAGTTGGCGTATACTCACTTACCCATGATCCAATTATTTCAGATACTAGTATGTTTCCATCATATAGAGGCGTATCGCCATTAGGTGAACCAATCGAAACGCCAGGATTGTGGGTACAAATACCCGGTTCACCAATTGTGTGAGCAATGGTTTTGTTAGGATTAATAAATAATATTCTACAGTTCTGATCATCGGCAACAACTACCTGCCCATTTTTTAACTGATATGCATCATCTGGTGCTCTTAAATATCCAGGCGCAGAGCCAGCGACACGTGGATGCCCATAAGACCAAAGTAATTTACCTGAAGGATAAGCAATCTTGACTATAGTATTGTTATTTTCTTGATTAGATATAATCGTATGACCATGATTTGCAAAAAATGCATCATCTGGAAAATAAAAATTCTTATTACTGGATGGTAATGATGGAGAAGGATACTTCCAGATAATGTGCATTGATGAGTTCATAATAAGGATACGGTTATTTCCCCTATCGGCTATCATTAATTTGTCGCCGTAATACGGTGAGCCAGCACCAGCCGTACCAGCAATACCAAATAAGATATTAGGCTTTAACATCTGAACTACACCTACTACTTGACCATTAGATTCACCTCCTACCAGCCACCCAGTAGACCCAATTACAGCAATTCCGGCATTAGAAACTGGAACTTGTAAATGACCGGCTAACAAGAACTGGCCACTTTGAGTGTTCACAGCATATATACTATTGCTTGTTTTAGTATTAGTGGTAGAGATTCCCTTTACTTGAGTTGTTCCTACACCTAATTGAATATTTTGAACTT
>DAHXNJ010000066.1 GCA_027365445.1 Candidatus Saccharimonadota bacterium
AGAAGTACGTAGAAGAACTAAAGTTAATGATCATAGCTTTAATGATTTTAATTCAGCAAGGAGGTACCATGAAGGTATATTTCAATACCTAAATTCTAACTACCCAGCGAAGTGAATTACACACTGGATGTTGACAGTACCTCAGGCTTTAGCTACGGTCGATAAGTTAAAGATGTTAAGTAGTGAAACAGCAATTAAATATATGGAAGAAGAACTTATGAGAGTAAAAAATCAAACTAAAGAGTTAAGTGAGCAAAAAGATAAATTAAAACAGGAACAGCCTATTAGTTTCGAGGTTGTAATGCAATACGCTAAATACTTTCTGCAACACATCGATGAACTGATACTTCACCAGAGTAATCGACTTAAACAAGCGGACTTTTTCGACGTTATTTTTGACCAAACTCCGACTTACGCGGAAATTGCTTCTGTAGCCACCGAAGTGCCTAATATACCAGGGGTAAATGAACTTTTCATAATTAAAAAATGCCAGTATCCTCGATGGTGCGCGAGAGAGGACTTGAACCTCCACGTCCTATACAGGACACCAGCACCTCAAGCTGGCCTGTCTACCGATTCCAGCACTCGCGCATAGATTAATCAATCTAAAGAATACTTTGCGATTAAACAAAAATCAAACAATAATTCTTATTTCTTTTTAGGTAAGCGGTAAATGGTCGTATATGTGATCTATACTATACTCATTTCTAACTAAAGGCTTAACCTCGTCTAGACTTACGTTAATCTTAACACCCGGATTTAAGTTTCCGTATGGATCAAATATCTTTTTTACCTTCATAAATAGCTGAATAACATCATCGGGATATAATTTACTTAAATAAGGCCCCCTAAGTCTACCATCGTTATATTGAGCGGTAGTTGACCCACCTAATTCTCTTAACTGTCGATGATAGTCATCCAACATTCTAAATGCTTTTTGACGATCACCGACTTGTCCTAGATTTAAGTATGGCTGTAGATGAAGATTACCATCTCCAGCATGTCCCCAGACGGCAACTTGTAGATGTTCTTTGGCAAATTGACTATAAATTGACTTCATCAACGCTCCTAGCTTATCAACTGGAACAATTCCATCATCTATCAAGGGTATGGGATTTAATTGACCTTGATTATATCCAGAAATAAGTGATGACGATTCCCTTAACTTCCATATCATTTTTTGTTTTTCTAAATCCTCTTCTTCAACTACGCTTTGAGCGTTTTTTAGAATAAGTTTGTTAATAGCCTTAATAAGCTTTTTTTGCTTATGCTCTGAATCGCCACTTATTTCTACTAACAAAATAAATTTAGGATAAGGAGGAGAGATCACTTCTTTAAGGTAATTTGGATTTATTTCTGAAACAAAATTAAGTAAATTAGCGTCTACTAACTCTATAGCGCTTGGTAAATCTTTAAGACTCCTCAGATCAAGTACTGTTGCCTGTACTGCTTCTATGCTATCAAAGTAGGCTGTTATTAAAATCGGCGCCTCACCAACTGGTTCCGTATCTAAACTTACTTCTGTTATAAGACCTAGAGTCCCTTGGCTTCCTACAAATAGAGGCGTCAAATCAAATGAGCCATCTGGACCTTTAATATCGGCCAAATCATAACCTGATGCATTCTTCGTCACATTTAATATACTCTTACCGACCAGACTTTTGTTTTCCTCTAAAAGAGTATCTAGTGATCGGTATATCTCACCTTCAAAAGTAGCTAAACCGAGTTTTCGATTTAACTCTTTTTTGTTTAACTTGCCTGTTTCAATAACTTCGCCATTAGCTAATACAACTCTTAAAGAACGAACATACGTCCGCATGTCTCCATATTTCACTGATCTCATGCTACTAGCATTATTAGCTACCGCGCCACCAACGGTCGAATATTCCATACTTGCAGGTGCCGGCGGCAACGTCCGATTATATGTTAATAACAGCTGCACTAACTTACCAAAATTAATCCCAGCCTCAACCGTAATCGTGCCTTCTTTAGAATCAAAATACTGTATCTTATTTAAGTGAGCAGGGTAGGCCAAAATAATACCATTACCAATGGCCGCGCCGCTTAGATCGGTACCACTTCCTCGAGCTGTAATAGGTATGATTCTATTTCTCTCGGCCAGCTGCCATGTAAAACGAGCCGTTTTACGAACATCATTTTCATTCTTAGGATATACAATCACACTAGGAATAATTGAAAAAATACTATTATCTGTAGAAAAGTACTTACGAGCATCGGTACTAGTCATCACTTCCCCTAATACGTGCTCTTGCAGGTAATGCGCTACCTTATTCATGGAAGTTTAAGCTAACCCCTCCCTTAAATTTCTAATCTATCCTATCAAAAAGTGTCTATTAAAAGATAATAGCACATATTTTATTATAACGCTTGTCCTAAATAATTAACTTCCGACTTAATTATTAATCTACACTCTCCTATTGATAAATTAATAATATACACAATCAATAATTGTTTTTGGTGCGGATAAGAGGACTTGAACCTCCACGAGCCAAAGCTCACTAGCACCTGAAGCTAGCGCGTCTACCATTCCGCCACATCCGCAT
>DAHXNJ010000019.1 GCA_027365445.1 Candidatus Saccharimonadota bacterium
TTGTATTAATGTTGGTACGTGTGTGGTATCCATGATTAGTTTCATCACCTTTCATGCTGCCACACATACTTAAAAGTTAACCCTCATTTTGCGTTGGAAACCGACACCCACTTAACCCTCATTTTGCGTTGGACAAGAGTGCCTATCGACATAACTAATAATTAGCTGCTATACTTTTATTTAATATGGCTAAAAGAGATAGATTTTTTGCTGGATTTGGAGCAGCGCTGTTCCTAGTAACATCATCGGCTATAACTATTGCAGCAATAATTGCTTTAACACAGAGTAATACACCGACTCAAACTGCGTCTTCTCCTGTAGCTAGCTCGTCTAATCAAAACACATCTAGTAAAAGCAATAGTCAAAATCCAAAGGTTGGTAGTAAATTAAAAGGCTTTACTCCTTTAACTAAGCCATTAACAAAATTAGAAGTAGCTAACCTACAAAAAGGTGCTGGTGCTGTTGTTAAACCAGGAGCAACAATTACTGCGAATTATATAGGTGCATTAGCTGACAGTGGAGTTATTTTTGATACCTCAGCATCACACGGAGGACCTCAGACGTTTTCGTTAAGCCAAGTAATTCCAGGTTGGCAAGAAGGCATACCTGGCATGAGAGTTGGTGGATCAAGAGAATTGCTTATACCCGCATCTCTGGCATACGGTTCTCATGGTAGCGGAGCAATCCCACCTAACTCAGACTTAGTGTTTCTTGTTACTGTAGTGAGTGTTAAGGGTTAGTAAACGTAAGTATTTTGTACTAAAAAGCACAATATATAGTGTCTTGACCAGAAACCAGGCACTATTCTATAATCTAAATCAGAAGACCTTAGAAACAAAAAACAACAAGGCCGGCAAATTATTAACAAAAAATGTCTAAAGGAGACTCTCTAAAATGGTCAAAAACATAACTATTTTTACTACCAATACATGTGGTTATTGCCAGATGGTAAAAACCTACCTGAAAGCAAAAGGCATGGGATATGATGAGGTAAATCTGGATGAGAATCCAACTAGACGTGCCGAGGCTCAACTATTGAGTGGAGCAACCACAGTGCCGGTTACAATAGTGACGAAAACAGATGATAGTCAAGAAGTTATTGTTGGCTATAACCTAGCTAGGTTAGTTCCAGCAGTAGCTGTTAATTAAAAAACATACTAATACTAATAAATTAGGTTAGAATATTATAGATATATTTATGAGTGATAAAAAAATACATGATTTAGTAATTGTAGGGGCAGGACCAGCTGCGCTGACTGCTGCGATCTATACTACTAGAGAAGACATAGAAACAGTTTTATATGAAAAAGGAGTCATAGGCGGACTGGCAGCCGTTACCGACCTAATAGATAATTATCCTGGCTTTGCTGAAGGAGTTCATGGATTAGAATTAGCTAAAAGCTTAAAGGACCAAGCTGAACGATTTGGGGCGGTTATTGAGTTAGGCGAGGTTTTATCTATCGAACAAGAGGGTAAGCACAAAAAGATCAATACTCTATTTGGGGATGTTTATGCTAAGTCTGTTTTAATTGCTACTGGTTGTGATTATAAGAAAACGGGTGTACCTGGTGAGCTAGTCTATTATGCAAGAGGAGTACATTATTGCGCTACTTGTGATGGTGCTTTTTACCGAGATAAACGATTGGTCGTTATAGGTGGCGGTAACTCAGCCGTCCAAGAATCAATCTTTTTAACAAGATTCGCAACTCATATTGATTTGTTAGTAAGATCAACTATTAAGGCTAGCGACGTCCTACAAAAAGAGCTAAAAAAATTTGTTGATGACGGTAAAATAACAGTACATTTAGGAGTAACACCTAAAGAGATTAAAGGTAATCAAGATAACGGCGTTACAAGTGTGGTGGGTGTAGATAATAATGATAAAGAAGTAGATTTTCCGACTGATGGTGTGTTTGTATTTATAGGTCTTAAGCCTAATACTGATTTTCTAAATGACTCAGATATAATTAAAGATCCTATAGGCTTTATACAAACTGATAGTAATCTACAGACTAGTATGAGTGGGGTATTTGCTGCAGGAGATGTCAGAAGTGGCGCTACGATGCAAATAGCTAGTGCAGCAGGCGAAGGTGCAACTGCTGCTTTAAAGATTAGAGAATATCTTGAGGGAAAATTAGTTAACGATAAGCCAGCTGTTTTGTCTTTGCAGTAGTTTTTCTGTTTTTTTTATTATCTATTTAATTATTGTATTAGTAATATGATTTTTAAATGACTCTGTATCTGGTAGAAAAGACGATGCCGCCAATGCTCCAATTATTTCGTTTTTTGGATCATTAGCTATGAATGTTTGTAAGCCTTGCTTTGCTATCGTTACTGTTTCTTCTATTTCATTAGTTTTTTCTAGTTCATTGAGAAGAGGCATAAAAGAGATGATATTATCTCTTATTGCTAATGGTAGCTGCTGCTTTATTACTGAAGGATAAGTTAAGGCGCTAAATAATCTATCTCCATCTATTTCTTTTGCAATAATAAAACCAGCCAATAGTCGATGACGATTAGAAATGGCTTTATCGGTATACCATTTTTGAATTTTTTCTAGACTATTAAAGTCATCAAAAAGTTGAGTAATTTTTAAGAGTCCAGGTTTTATCATTCTTTGATTTTGACCAACTTGTTTATCGTAAATGTTAATAGTTTGTTCTAGATTGAGGTCATTATTGAAAACTGCTAGTTTAGAGCGTACTCTGCTGGGTACTCCTTGATATGTCTGAATATATGATCCTAACATTTGAACTATATTAGCTGGTACGGGAGGAAATCCAGCACCAATTGGACTTTGGTTGTCGAAAGTTAAAAAGCTATAATCTTTTTGTTCCAAAGCCTCGCTAAACACTTCAGCCACATAGCTATCGTTAAAATGATCAAATATCTGATGTGGCATGACGCTCCTTTACTTCTTAAAGCATATAGTAGTATTAACTTGAGTTCTTTATTAGAAGTGTGTGTATTTATTAAGCTTACAAATTTCGTAAGACAGAAGCTATTTTAGCAAAAAGTTGTAATAATATAGTATTTTATTTTACCTTAAAGCGGAAAATATATAACTTATAATGTACAATTAACTATAAATTAATAAAAGTTTAAAAAAGGAGCTAATACATGCCAGATTTTAATATTGTTCTTACCCCTGGGGATTTAGTTAATAATAAGATAAATGCGGTTATTGAGATACCAGAGGGTAGTCATTTAAAGATAGAATACGATCGCAAACGGGCTTGTTTTAAAATAGATAGAGTTGAGCCGGCAATCTACCCAAAACCAGTTAATTATGGATTTATACCTGCAACTAAAGATGAGGACGGTGATGAACTTGATGTCTTGGTGGTGTGTAGCGAACCTATACCTACAGCTGTTTGGCTGGAATGTAATATCGTTGGTGTACTAAAATTTGAAGATGATGGCGAGGGTGATCATAAAATAGTTGCCGTGCCTAGTGATGATCGAGATAATGGAGACGCAGTAAAAGAATTAAAAGATTTAGGTCAGCGTTGGCAGCAAAAGATAACTGAACATTTTTCCCATTATAAGGATCTAAAAAAACCTGGAACTACTAAAGTATTGGGCTGGGGAGATATTATGGAAGCTAAACAAATCATAGATGCATCTATTGATCGATATAAAGTAGAACCGACTAAATAAGTTTAATTTATACTGCTTGACCACAGTCTTTTCCAATTCTGAAATGAGGGGGAAACTGTAGTATGTATAACAGCGTTATTTGTTAAAGCTTAACTTATCCCACATGGCCTGTTTCTGTAGTTGCATTTCACTAGTCCATTGGGAATCACTTAGAGCATAAGCC
>DAHXNJ010000027.1 GCA_027365445.1 Candidatus Saccharimonadota bacterium
ATCTGCGGGCAATTTAAGCAACCAATTAATTAGTTCATGATTAAATATACTTTTGGGTCTATTTTCATCTTCAAGTAGCTTATTGGGGATACGTAACACAGCGGGAATCCCTTTTTGAGTCTATCGCTCATATCGGTAATAATTTAGAGAAACTTATGGCCTGGGTAGTGTAATGCCTGCTTGTTTAGCAGCACTTATCAATTCAGCATTTAGAGCTAGTAGTTTTTTCTCCAGGGATAGTTTTTTAAACTCTTTGTCGTTAATAGTAGTGTGCTGAAGATCTGAAATCATGAAATAGATATCTCTTATATCATTTCTGATAGCCTCAAGTTCTCCCTGTAACGGTTTAATCACCTCAGTATTCTGTTTGCTTAGTGCACTTTCAACAATGTTACGAATATCGTCAAGATCAGTTGCAGTTAATGTCATACGCTATAGTATACGCCACGAACTTTATCATCAATTATAGTTTCCATAATTTTTTAACTTTTTCAATATTTTGGCTGGGGATAGAGTCAGAGTTTCGAACTTTGGAGAACTAACCTAGGGGCTCTTTTTAGTACCTTTAGGACTCAGAGTACTGCTCGTTAAGCCATTTTACAGTTTCTTTAAATAACTTCTCCATGGCACCATCCTGTGTGAACGGGTGTGAAGAGTCAGGTATGATTATTTGTTTTGTTTTTGCTTTTATAATATCTGCATATTCTTTGCCAAACTTTATCATGAAATCAGTGTCGCTGGCATTAATGACTAATGTATTAACTTTAAATTTACTAGCCATTACTTTACTGCCAGGCGAAAATTCTTCAAACACCTTACGAGAAATAACATCTCCCGCCCCTTTTCCGGACACATAAGAATCAAGTTCTTTAATATATATAAAGTCTTTCTTTAAATTTTCTTTTGAGTCTTCAAATGAATAACCGTCTGTATGGCTAGGGTCCCAAAGAACTGCTGCGTTAAATCTTTGTTTTTTTGTATAAACAATAGCCATACCACTATAACTATGTCCAGCAACAGCTACCCATTTAGCTCCATTTTCTTTTACATAAGCGACAATAGTATCTATATCATAGGCATTGGTCTTAATATCGAAGTTGGCAATTTCTCTTTGATCTTTACCCCAACCATAAAAACTAACTCGAAGGGTTGAAAAGCCATTTTTCTCAAAATAACGTCAAGCATTAAAAACTAATAAATCATGCATCCAACCACCCAATCCTGGAGCTAAGATAACTAGAGGGTGCGAATAATCTCCTCGGAGGACGCCGTGGATCTTTAATTTACTGTTTGGTATCGGTATTTCTATAGGTCGCTCTTTCATGCAGTAAGAATAGCAAACAATAAGAAAGCAAAATTTTCTCAAAGCTTATGCTTATTGCTGGCCGTGGTTAAGGAGTTTCCGACTAAGTTAATAGCTCACCCCACCAGCTAACTCCATATATTCCGCATTAGCTATTAATAAAAGGTTACCCTAACTACTTATGGTTATTAGTAATGGTACCCCAGCTCTCGCTGAGTCCTTTCTAGCTTAATTGTTAAGACTTTCATTCTATCCCGTAGTAACTTAGGATTCAATATTTCGTATTGGATTGTTAACTTGTCCTTGACATCCTCTCAATAGTGAGCTTCAGTATTCAATGTAATTGGAGTCGGGCAAATGCCTTGGGCTTGGTCGGGGTTGGTATAGTAATTGCTGTTACTGTGTATTTTTATCCATGGTGCCCCCCTAATAGAGAAAACCAAATAAGTACAGCGGAATAGTCTTTGCGCCACCATCTAGTAAATCGTCTTTGACGAGGAAGCTGTTCTCAACTCCTTGGATTTGGGTAGTAGTTTTATTCTTACCACCAATCTCGAGTGTTACACTATCACATTCTACGTCTCCTTTATTTGAGCAAAAGACGTGATATCCGGCATTTTGTAGGCTACTTACCACAAATAGCTCGCGCATTACACCAAGGAATGGTTCTTTACCAACTTCGTCATTCAAGGCGTAAAGCAGGTTGCTGTTTTCCAAGTAGATCTTTTCAGCGTTTCTGACTAAAGCGTGACCTTGCTTGTTTAGTAGGAGAAAACGTAATAAGCCTGTGTCTCTAAGGATTTGGATATAGTCGGCGATAGTGGTGTGGTCCTTTTTTAGACTATTGGCTATTTTATTTATATTAATGCTACCCGGCAGGGCTGTCGCAAAGAAGTACAGTATCTTTTTCAGTGTATCGAGATTGCCCGTATTTAAGGAGTAGAAACTGCTGATGTCTTCAAAGATAACTTTATCGATGATATTTCTGAGGGTGTCTCGGTATGCTTCGTAGGATGCAAGCTCAAAACGAGTTGGATAGTAGCCCTCCTTCCAGTAGTCTTTGAGGTAGCCGAGTAGTTTGGGTGTCGCCAGTAATTGTTGCTCATACTTACCGTGGTTAGCGATAATATCGGCAAAACGCAGTACTGGGTAGGTTTTGTCCTCTTTTATCTCTAAAAACTCACGAAACGAGAAGCCATACATGGTTTTCAGCACAGCGCGCCGAGAAAGGTCTGCTTTACCCTTTATTAAGTCGATGCTTGAACTACCAGAGAAGATAACGTTCAGGTTCGGGTAGGAATCGTAGATATTCTTGAGTTCTTGATCCCAGTTTTTGTACTTGTGCACCTCGTCAATACAAATTATTTGCCCATTGAATTCTTTGACGAATTGATCGACTACTTCGAGCAAACTATGCTCAAAAAAGTAGAGGTTATCTGCCGAAATATAGAGCGCCTGCGCTGACTGCTCATAGTGCTCACGCAAGTAGTGTAGCAAGAAGGTGGTCTTGCCAACACCCCGGGCTCCGATCACGCCAACAAACCGGCTGTCCATGCGAAAATCTTCGTAGAAGCTCCGTTTATACGTCGGTATAGTTTCTCTTAGTAGACGATGATAGGTTTCAATAAGTGTATCCATAGTTTGACTCCAATCAAATTATATCACACAAAGATTTGACTCCAATCAAATTATTATGCAAATTTTTTACTACCCTTATCGCTCTTATCAAACTGGACATAATAATAAGGTAGGATTTAATCATTACTATTACTGTAGCAAATACATTACAGAAGTTTTGTTGGTTCAGATTGGAAAAAATTTGGCTGGGGATAAGGGATTCGATCCTGCTCATATTTTTGGACAACGGCTTATCTTGTATTGACATTCGATGTATTTTTGGATTAAACTATTAGTAATGGACTTCAGTATAAAATTCAATGACGAGAAGAACCAACTACTGAAATCCACGAGGGGCATAGGTTTTGATGAAATATTGATATTCATCCAGAACGGTAACATATTAGATGACTTAGAACATCCAGCTCCAGAGAGAACCAATCAAAGAATATATATAGTTAAAATTGAGAACCATGTATATGTAGTGCCATATGTTATCAATAGATCTAAGCACGAGATATTCTTAAAGACTATATACCCTAGCAGAGAATATACCAATCTTTATTTGAAAGGAGAGAGAACATGAAAATACCTAAAGCTCCCTTCGCTAACCTTGTGTTAGACGAAGAAGAGCAAGCAATAGAGGACGCTCTTGAACGAGGGGAATACGTAAGTGACCCAAGCTTTAAGGAATCAAAGAAAATGATCGAAGAAGCAGCTAAGCGGCATCTAGAGTTAAATACTACTAAACCGATCACCTTGCGTGTAAAGCAGACCGACCTTATTAAAATCAAGGCCAAAGCCAATAGAAATGGCATACCTTATCAGACAATGTTAAGCGCTTTATTGCATGATTTTGCTGATAATAAAAGAGATTTGGTTATAAAGTAAGCGGCGGCATAACAGTCAGCTGTGAGAGTTGGGGCTGTGTACATCTCACTTAAATTCCTGGATAGTTTACACATAATTTTGAAGAGTCCCGGAGAGCCTGTGAAGTTAACGAAGCTAAAAGCCCAACTCATGAGAGCAGGCGAAGACAAATTATTCATCTGTCTTCCTAACAATACAGCCTGTGACAATAACCGAGCAGAACGTGACCTGAGACAATTAGTCATAAAACGAAAACGATCCTTTGGCAGTAAAAGCGAAAAAGGAGCCCAAGCCCTGGCTACTGTCCTATCCATCTGCACTACTACTTGGCGGATGAGTCCGGCCAACTACTTTCAGAGCCTAGCAGCTATTGGGTAGGGTGGGAGCAGTTACACGTTATTTCATTGATTATCACTACTTAACTGGCATTATTAACTTTTATTATTATCCTATACTAGCAATACGGAGTGGCATCTATCGGTTTCCTCCACGCAACACCAACCATTCGCTCATCCGGACAGCTGACCATTATAAATGCATATTGGATACGGCAACATTGCTACGGCGTGCCAACTCTGTCCTAAAAACAAAAACGTCATATATAAAATTATGCTAGACTAGATAACATGTATTTGGGCATCGATATTGGAGGAACTAAGACACTTGTCGCCAGTTTAGATGATAATGGAGTTATCACCGAAAGCAATAAGTTCCCTACTCCGCAAGATTACCAAGAATTCTTGATTACTTTAGCCCAAAACGTAGATAATTTATCTACAAAAGACTTCAAGGCAGTCGGAGTAGGTATGCCGGCAACAAGCATTAATAGAACAGAAGGAATAGGTCTCTCCTTCGCTAACTTAGCTTGGCATAATGTACCAGTTCAACAAGATATAGAGAACCTGATAGGCTGTCCAGTTGCTTTAGAAAATGACGCTAAATTAGCTGGACTATCAGAAGCTATGTTAAGAAAAGAAGTAAACTCTTTATTATTCATTACTGTCAGTACCGGAATAGGCTATTCATTAATTAAAAACCTAGAAATAGATCCTAATATTGGTGATGGCGGTGGAAGTCTCTTGCTACTTGAACACAAAGGAAAACTAGTACCATGGGAAAGTTTTGCTTCGGGAAAAGCAATAGTTACAACATTCGGACAAAAAGCTCACGATATTACTGATCCTGAGATATGGAAAATCATTGCTCGTAATCTAAGTGCTGGTTTAATGGAACTAATAGCCGTAGCTGAGCCAGACTTAATAGTTATCGGTGGGAGTGTTGGTGTTTACTTAGATAAGTTTATTGAACCGCTAACCCATAACTTAAAAGCTATTGAAACACCTTTATTTAAAATACCTCCAATTGAGGCCGCAATAAGACCCGATGAAGCAGTTGTTTATGGATGCTATGATTATGCTAAGAGGGTCTATGGAAATAGCTAAATGATCGACAAACTCTCAAGTATTTTAACCGACGTAAAATTTATACCTGGTGATCGTTTTTGCTGGTCACCTAAAGAACAGACCATCAGTTATTTACCAGACAACACAGAGGAAGATGGTAGCTGGGCTTTACTCCATGAATCAGGACACGCTGCATTAAATCATCTTGTCTATACCACCGACTATGAGCTACTAAGGATGGAAATTGAAGCCTGGGAAAAGGCCAAAGAAATTGCTAATAAATTAAACATTCAAATTAGCGAAGAGCATATTCAAGACTGCTTAGATAGCTATAGAGATTGGCTATATAGCCGCAGTATTTGTCCTAAATGCAAAGTCAAAACATTGCAAAATGATCATCAAAATGTCTATTCTTGTTTTAATTGCCATGCTTGTTGGCAGGTCTCTCCATCAAGATTTTGTAGATCTTATCGATCTCTGAAAGAAAACGATCAAGTTATATTAATTTAATGGTCCCTCTTATAATCAAATAAGAGAGACCATTACGACCAGTATTAACTGATAACTATTTATCAACTATTTTAAATAGTCTTTTTGGTTCGACGGCTTACGCGGCCTCCCCTAGCACCAGCAACTCTGGCTAATTCACGGTTTTTAAAGAAACCGCCAGTATGACCTTTTTTGCCACCGGCTGCACCGATACGAGCATAAAAATCAGGACCATACTTAGTTTTATTTGTCTTTGCAGCAGCCTTGCCGCCAACTTTTGTTCCAGCCATAATAATAAACCTCCTTAATTACCTCTGGTTAAAAACTAAAAGAGCTTCTGTCTTTTTTATATTAAGACCTAAGCCCTTTTTATTTTCTAACTTAATATATCACGCTATTGCTTGTAAGTCAAATAGTTCTTTTAAAATACTACTTTACTCCATTGCGGTTATCTTTTTTGACCCTCTTCTAGATCGCGAACCACCTATTGCACCCCAGATGCTAGCCCGTTCTCTGCCTTTAGCACCGGCGGCAAATCCACCAGTTTTTCCTTTTTGTCCACCCATAGCACCAATCTTACGATAAAAATTTGGATCTCTTTGTTTATTCTTGATAGCAGTAATTCTACCGCCTTTAATTGTTCCAGCCATATCTAATTTCCTTTGCCTATCGTCTTTAATATATTCCCTATAATTTTTAAGAGAACATGCTTATTATATCGTTAGATGCTTATGCTCTGCTGTAATATTTTTGGATAATTGAAGGTTGAATTTTTAACAATGAAAAAGACCCCCTTCTATAGGAGGCCTTAATCAAAATTTGGCACCGTGCTATTTTCCCAGGGGTGAACCCCAAGTATTGTAACCGCTGCGAGGCTTAACTGCTGTGTTCGGAATGGGAACAGGTGTTTCCCTCGCGCTATGGGCACCAATCTACTAATCTTCCTAAAAAATCTTTTAAGCCGATATAGTTGGTGCCCAAGAGGTTGTAAAAAGCACGTATTAGAAAATAAACAAACATTTTTATGACAAACTGATTAGCAATTTAATAATCACTAATAACTAGTCAATTGCTATCTTATAAGAATCGTCTAACTATAAAAGTCAGCCTTCAACTTATAAGACCGTAAAAAGTCAATGCCTCTATTAGTATGCTTCGGCTGAACACGTTACCGCGCTTACACCTTGCACCTATCAACCTGATCGTCTTTCAGGGAGGTCATAGGGAAACCTAATCTTGAGGTCAGTTTCGCGCTTAATATGCTTTCAGCGCTTATCTGTTCCGCACATAGCTACCCAGCAATGCCCTTGGTAGAACAACTGGTACACCAGCGGTGCGTTCACTCTGGTCCTCTCGTACTAAGAGCAAATCCTCTCAAGTTTCCTTTCGTCCACAGCGGATATAAACCGAACTGTCTCACGCGTGAAGTTTTGAAAATTATCTTTTCAAAACTATATCCACCATTACTGATGGCACGGACTATATCTTCATCCTTTCGTATAAACGATTAGGAGCTGACATATTATAGGGCTTGGTATAGTTTTCTGCCCTATCTTCATCCTAGATAACTAGGAATCCAGTCTCTACGGGGTCATTTCTTGTCTATCAAGAAAGACTTCCCTCGGTATTACCCTCTAGATAGTTCGAAATCTAGATAGGGTTTCACCGATATTAGTCAGATATTAGTGTTATTGATTCGATGTAAATCAACACTTTACCGTTTTTCAACGGTAGAACGCAATGTTATTTACGTTCTGAACCCAGCTCGCGTACCTCTTTAACCGGCGAACAGCCGGACCCTTGGCAGGTGCTTCCCCGCCAGGATGAGATGAGCCGACATCGAGGTGCCAAACAGCGCCGTCTATGTGAACTATTGGGCGCTATAAGCC
>DAHXNJ010000060.1 GCA_027365445.1 Candidatus Saccharimonadota bacterium
CCCTCTTCTTGCATGGCTATCATTGCATCTACGGGCGCTATTATTGCTTCAAGACTAGCATCGTCATCAAGTGCACCAATAGCTGATCTTAAAAAGTCTAAATTACTTTTCTCAATAATATAATTCGATTCATGATACAAAGAGAATGGATCTGAATCCTCTACACGAAAAACAGGCTTATCAAGTTCTTGATCATAAAACTTATCATCAAGTTCTTGATCATAAAATAAGGATTCAGGAGTAGTTATAGACATAATATTCTTCTTCTACTTAAGATTAATAACGCTTATACTTAAGTTTATATATACTACACTATTATTGCAGATATGTCAATTATAACTAGCTACCTATAATTCCATTTAAATCTTTGAGTTCTTGTGAGCTAACCCTATCTGGTATTAGCACTTCACCGCTAGCAAAGGGTGCTCTTACACAAAATTCAAGTCCTGAAGAAGTCTGTTTAAATCGTTCAGATTTAAAATCCATCTTAAGAGCGGGTTCAATTTGTCTTATTCCAGCTACAATTTGGCCAGTAATAGTTGGTCTATTAGTCTGAAAACTAATTGGAACATCAGGAGTAATTAATTTTATTTCATTAGATATTTGTTGTTCGGCATCATCCAATGTTTTGTCATATTCCCGAGCCGATAAAGGAGTTACATACCCGGCAATAACAGCAAGTCTTCGTCCTAATTCTTCTACATTATTAGCTTGTGAATTTGTACCAAAAAGCCCCTCAGAGCTAAGGCCATTACTACAATTAGGTATTTTATGATTTTTTACTTGATTATCATATTTCTGTTGTGCTTTTAGAATTTGTTCACTACTAGAGTTCGACTTCAGTGGTAGACAAGCCTTATAGCTTAAGTCATTAACACCAACCATCATTGGCATAAAATTTGCTAAATTAACCGATATCTTCTTAGCCTTTCCATTTATTGCCTCTATAGTTTCTAAACTGTTTACTCCCTTACCACAAACTGCATAATTAATAGGTTCTAGCTTATTATATGAAGCCCCTATTAGCGTGAAACCAAATACTTTAACACTTGCACTTGTTTTAACTCCAGCATCAACAGTAACGACATCTGAGCACTGTACATCTAAGACTTTTTCAGTAAAAGTTTTTTTATTAATAGAAGCTTGTCCGTGAGCGGGAGTATCTTGAAAAGGCTTGCCTAGATTTATTTTTCCAAATAGTCCACCTGCAGCATCATATGCCGAAACTCCTAAATAAGCTAAACTGGCTGCACCTAATATTGCAATAGCCTGTTTACTCCTTTTTTTAGCTCGCTCATATCTGTTCATGTTTTGAGACATAAACTTACTCCTAATAAAAAACGTTATAAATGACTCAAGTTAAGATTGAAATATTATACTTATATTGTACTTTTGTCAATAGAATGTATTGGTTTCATTATAATTCTAATCGCACCATAGCCAATAAGGATATCGCCGGTTCTTTTGTAGGCCAGTAGTTACCCCTTATAACTAACCATCAAAAGATAATGGCGACATCCTATCATCAACTTACACAAACTAACCAAAGCTATAGAGCTAATAGCAAATAGGTTGGCTGTCATCACAACACCGTTAGCCGAGAGCTAAAGCGACATACTTAACATAACCCATATCTGGATATAATACGCCGCAAGCCAAAAAGCAATTAGCTAAAACTCGGCCGTTAGCCAACCAATATAAACATAAACTACCAGTCAATAAAGCTTTCCTAGCAATCTTAACCAAGAGACTAATTAGTAATGACTCACCCCAACAAATAGTTGATTGGATACTAAAAACAAAACACGAAGTTAAAGATTGTGCTCAAACTATCTATAACTAGGTGTATGCTCACGCAAGGCATTTATTTAACCGTCTTACAGGTCAAAGATAAATGTCGCCAAACTAGGGAGAATAACCTCAGAAAAGCCTTTCAGGACATATAGAAGAAAGGACGTAGCTTAACGAAGGCAATTTTCTATAATATAGATTTTAATAATTTTTCCTTAGTTTAGGTTCATTCTCTAAGCTCCAATTTGATCTAGTTGTTCAATTTGGTCTATCGAAAGTTTTATATTTACACTTGCAATATTATCTAATAAATGATCAATCGAACTAGTTCCCGGAATTGGCAATATATTACTAGAATGGTTAAGCAGCCAAGCTAAGGCAATCTGATAGGAACTTACTTTATGCTCTTTTGCGATATTATCAATAATCTTATTATTAAGCCCAGAAGAGTCATTACCTCCAACTGGAAAATAAGGAATAAAAGCAATACCATGTCGTTCACACAAATTAAGCACATCTTCATGTTCCCTATTTAGCAAATTGTAATGATTCTGAACGGTAACAAATTGACCCATATTAATAGCAATTCTAAAATGTTCTGGTTCTATATTAGATAAGCCAATATGCCTTATCTTTCCCTCCCTCTGTAATTCTAATAAAGTAGAAAACGATTCTTCGAATGGCACGTTTGGATCTACTGTATGAAGTTGATAAAGATCGATCTTATCAAGATTTAATCTAACCAAACTATCCTCACAAGCTTTTCTTAGATGCGCCGGACTACAATCAGGAATCCACTGACCAGGACCACTTCTTGTTAAACCACCTTTTGTCGCTATAACCATACCTTTATAAGGAAAAAGAGCCTCATATATTAAGTTCTCTGACACTTCTGGCCCATATGCATCAGCCGTGTCAATAAAATTTACTCCTAGCCCTACTGCTTTTTTTAACAATTCCATACTCAAAGCTATATTTTCAGGCTGCCCCCAAATTCCTGGTCCCGTTATCCGCATAGCACCAAATCCTAGTCTATTAACTACCAAATCACCTATCTGTATTTGACCAGCCCTACTTGCACTTACTTCTATGTCTGTCATTAATACTCCAAACCATTTATATATTAATCCGTACTATTACAGCCGGATGATTGATATTAAATTAATTAACTACTATCCATTAAAGCAATTTAAAGATCCTCGTATTGTAAAATATATTACCTGAGCAACTAATTTATTCTTTTACAGCTATCTTATTTTGTATCTCTCTTATTTCATTAACAGAGATGCCGAGACTAGTTTTAATAAAAGACAATGACGCTCCAGCTATTGTTAGAGCATTAACTTCTTTTAAAATATCATCGGATATTTGTTGTCTTTTTATATTAGTTATGTCTTTTAATTTTAAAGCTTTATCAAAAGCATAAACACGAGCATCCAGCTGTAGTGAACGACTATTTAAACCTCTCAAATACAATCCTTCATAACTTCGCAATCGGCTTAAAGCCACATATCCCATGCCATATGTAAAACTACGCGACAGATCAATATCCGCCATCTCTAAGCTCATTCCTTGACTCTTATGAATAGTAATAGCCCAAGCTAGTCTGACCGGTAACTGACTCACTTCAGCGACCACACGATCATCAATAGAATATTTCCAAGCATAAGGCTCAACAATAATTTGTTTATTGTTTTTTTCCAGCTCTACCACCGGTAAACCAGATTTAAACTTAATTACTCTTCCCTGGCTACCATTAACATAGCCTTCACTAAAATTATTTGCCACAAACATTACCGGAGCACCAATTTTTAACATTAATATATTAGGTGCTAATATATTTTTTGCTAACCTTTCTGCCTCTTCCATCTTCCCTGAATAGGTCATCGTAAAACTATATTCTTTAGAAGATAATTTGGCTAACCGATCGGAGTTAATTAAATCTACTTCTCTATTATGTGTTAA
Source organism: Candidatus Saccharimonadota bacterium (assembly GCA_027365445.1). Lineage (GTDB taxonomy): Bacteria > Patescibacteriota > Saccharimonadia > Saccharimonadales > UBA4665 > JAJZWH01. The sequence goes on from DAHXNJ010000060.1 coordinate 3,757, forward strand.
CAACATAGTTATATCTGGATGTACAAGACCTCTACGCTCAAGTAATAAATCTAAATGCTCTTTATTCAACCGTTGCTCTCTTAAAGCTAAAAGAACTTCACTTAATTGATCTTTGCCCTGACGATGTTGCTCAGACAAATAACAGCTGACAAAATTTAACTGCTGCCATACCTCTGATTCAAATGCATAATTTATAGAACTAAAACTAACTGGAGGTAATTGAAAAAAATCACCCGAGAAAATAACTTGTAATCCTCCAAAAGCAGCATTATTACTTCTAGCCTTTTTAAATAGATCATTTAATTTTTCTAATGTAGCTCCATCTAGCATTGATATTTCATCAATAATTAATATATCAGTCTGCCTTATACGAGATAAAACTATTGGATTGGCTAATATATTTTCAATATGCTTAGCCCCAGAAGCATTATTAACTCCTATTCCAGACCACGAATGAATTGTAATACCCCCAATTAAACTAGCAGCGATGCCGGTTGTAGCCGTCAGAGCCACGACCTTACCTTTTTTATGAGCTAACTTAACAAACTGTTCTATAACATAGCTTTTACCAGCTCCAGGAGGACCTGTTAAAAATACATTTTTGCCCTTATTTAGCAATTCCAATGCTTCTGCTTGTTTCATTACATTAAGCCTCCCCAATTGGTTGCTAGATTATATCACTACCACTCTTAAAGACGCCGCATTTTATGTATTATTTTTCCGTGGTTTATGCTTGTTTTGGTAGTCTTTATAGGCTAAGGAATGCCTTAATTGATCAATTCTAATAATATATTTTTCCCAAGGTTTTAAAAGGCTAGAATATTGCCAATTTGGGGTCATTAAATGAAGTAATTTATTCTTTTCTACCAAATATTCAATTAAGCTAGCAAAATCACCATCTCCGGAGACGATAATTGCTTTATTGTAATTAGGCATCTCTTTCATCGCATAAAGCACTAAGTCAGCATCAATATTTCCCTTTACTGTTGGTTTATGATCTTCTTGATCTTTGTCTCCCTTATTTTCCATCGGAGTAGTATCGACCGTAGGCTTTAGAGCTATAAGATAACCCAGCTCGTGCATATGTTCATATAATGATTCATTCTCTACCATATAGCCAATAAACATGAAAGCCTTAGTGACATTGTAGTTGTTCTTTAGATAAGCCCTAAAAGCACGCCAATCCATCTTCCAGCCCATTTTCTGAACTCCAAGATTCAGATTTTGACTATCTATAAAAGCATAAACTTCTGGCCTACTTTTCTTCTTGTGTTTTCTAGATAAAACATTCATATCGCTAGCTTTTCCTCTATATAACTAATCAGCTTAGAGCTGTTTATTCTTTGTTGGAGAGTTGTATCTCGGTCTCTTATTGTCACTGAGTCATCTTCCAATGAATTAAAATCAATGGTGACACAAAAAGGTGTTCCGATTTCGTCTTGTCGACGATATCGCTTACCTATATTTCCATTATCGTCCCACATAACCATACCAAATCGTGCTTTCAAATCTTTAAATATTTTCTCAGCTAACTCCACTAATTCAGGCTTATTCTTTAGCAATGGACTAACCGCTACTTTATATGGTGCAAGTGATGGTTTTATTTTTAAAACTATACGTTCATCATTATTGACCGTTTCCTTAGTATAGCTATCACATAAAACAGCCAACAAAAGTCTTCCTACGCCTACCGAAGATTCAATAACATATGGAATAAATTTAGTTTTACTTACTTCATCGATATAAGAAAGATCCTTACCACTAACTCTGGTATGGTTAGATAAATCAAAATCCGTTCTATCATGCGTTCCCCATAACTCCTTTGGTCCCTGGGGAAAATTAAAGTATATATCATGAGCTGCCTTAGCATAATGCGCTCGCTCATTTTCTTCATGTTCATGCCAGCTTAGATTATCTTTTTGTATACCTACTTTATCGATTAAGAAATTCCAAGCAAATTGCCTCCACTCTTCATAAACATCTTCTTCTATCTTAGGATCGATAAAATATTGCATTTCCATCTGCTCTAATTCCCGAACTCTAAAGATAAAATCTCTAGGTGATATCTCATTTCTAAAAGCTTTACCAATCTGGGCAATACCAAATGGTAATTTAGCTCGCATCGATTCTTTTACGTTAAGAAAATTAGTATAGATAGCGCCAGCTGTTTCGGGTCTAAGATATGCTTTGGCTGCATCATCTGTAACTGGACCAATCCATGTTTGCATCATCATATTAAAATATCTAGGCTGGCTTAATTTGTTTCCATCTGGAGATTTTACATTCTTGAGTAACCTCTCTAACTCAACTAAGTCATTTGAATCTATTCCCGCTAAATGATCTGCTCGATATCTTTTATGTGTAACTACATCCTCAACCATTGGATCACTAAAACCATCTATATGACCACTAGCCTTCCAAAGCAAAGGATTCTGAATAATAGCACCATCTATTCCATAAATATTGGTCTTTTCCTTAACCATTGCATCCCACCAGGCTGATTTAAGATTATTAACCAGCTCTACACCTAACGGTCCGTAATCATAAAAACCCGCTAAACCACCATAAATCTCACTGGTTTGAAAAACAAAGCCTCTTCTTTTGCTTAAGCTAATTATATCTTCCATAATAACTTTCATATTTTTTACTCTTCTTAGCTTAGGATTATACCTACTTTTATGCTTTTTCCCTAACAGTTAAAGATGTTGCTGTCTCATTGAACTAATAATTGGCATAAGATCATTAACCATTTTTTCAGCATCCTTAATATGCGAAATAGCCAGTGGTTGACTCAAGTTAAATGAAAGACGCAAGAACTTTATATGGTTGGGCATAAACTTTCCTTTAATATCTGACTCAAAACTCATTCTATCTAAATTAAAATTGTACTTTTTATCCGTATCTAATGCCCTACCGTCTGCTTCGGATAACAAATTAGGCATATGACCCGTAATAGCTATTAAGCGTGCCATAAACCAAAGTCTCGTAATATCTAGATCAATCATTAAATCGTTTAAAGCTTTTAGTGTGGTTTCTAGTAAATCATAGTATTCAGATTCTGCGGCATCTTCAATTGTCTGATTAATTGTTTTAAGTAACTCATAGCCAAATTGAACTCTGTTAATATCTGTTAATATGAATTTAAAATTTTCATTCATCCGGCTAGATACTAGGGTAGATATTTCAGACCTACCTCTTATAAAGGCTATTTCATTAACCGTAAAAAGCTCTATTCCGCCAGCCAATTTACTTTTCATTGCCCTAGATCCCTTGGCAATTAATCTTAACTTCCCTAAATCAGGACTTATTACAGTTAATATTCTATCTGTTTCCGCATAATTAAATCGGCTTAATACAATGGCCTTTGTCTTTATTACTTTCATAATTTTAACTATTTAATGTACTGCCGACTACCTCTAATAAACGATGCAAATTTGTCTGAGGTTTATACAAATAACTTTCCACACCAAGCTCTCTTTTCAGTCCTATCTGACTACAGCTAAATTCATAAGGCGGGACTATGCTAAGTATAATTATAGGAATCTTGAGCCAATCTGCATAAGACCTAAATTCATAGAGAAATTCTACACCACTATGATCCACTAGCTGCAATTCACAAATTACCAAATCAGGACTTTCATCATCAGCCAGAATAATAGCCTGTTGAGCATTATATGCACTTATTACATTTAAGCCCATACTAGATAGGCCGTTTCGATAAATATCGGCTAAGACATTGTCGGGTTCAATTAATAATATTTTTTTTGTCATCCTTAAACCATAGTTAACTGACTTGAGGGCTGCAATACCACACCTAATCCATACATCCGGCGATGTCTGGAAACATGTAAATTAAGCTTCATTGCTTTTAAGATTGAATCCGCAACAAAAATACCAGCTCCACTAGTATGACTTATCTCCACTAAGGGTTGTCGAGAAAAACCGTAAAGTTTTCTACCTCTTTTTAATGCATCACTACTAATACCCGGTATATTGGCGTAAACTCCGGCAACAATACCATAGCGGCACCTATGTGTAGCAAGTGATAAAGTTTTTTGTGTTTCATCGGGTTGAGACGGCAAAGCTTCAATGATAGCACTAGCTAAGCCAATTATTGCTGCCAATAATCCTTTTTTATGGGCGAGTACCGGTCCATACTTACCGCCAATATTTAGCTCTAGCTGCACATTATATAATCTTGCTAATGCTTTCAATTGCTGATCGGCATCATAGAGAATAGAAGATACAGATACAGACTCTGACTCCAATTCATAGCTAAGCTTACGGTTTAATTGCAATCCTAAGCTATATCCATCAATAAGCGACAAGGCGTTTTCGGCCAAAGTTTGAATATTCGTAAAATCTGACGTTAACCCCATACTACCTATTTCTGCTTGTCTAGATATTTGCAGTAAGGGCATCTTCATTTGCTCAGCAATAGATAACAATAATTGTTGGGAAACGCTATTTAGTTGTATATTGGACGAATCATCCACTACGATACTACCCTCGATGCTTTGAACTTGTAGTAAAAGTATACTACCCAAATCGGTGTTCATTCAATCGCTTTTTTATAATTAAAAACATAAAACTTATGCTTGTTAAAGTATAAAAATAAACGTTAAAAATGTGTAATAGCTTTTTTAAGGACTAAAGCTTACTGTTGGCAGTATATTATTCTTTAATAAAGTGACGTATTGAGTAGAATCAGTCCATATTTCCAGCGTAGAAGTTCTGATTGGGAACATTACTAGTACTCCTTGTTTTCCATTTGACAAAGTTCCTTGAACCATTACTCCAACTACACTAGGCATTTTTGGTAGTTTATAGGGCGTTATAGTTAGACTCCCTGATGTTTGCAAACTAGTATAAGTAGATAAATTAGTACTATAACTACTACTATTTATTTCCATCCTCAATGCAAATAAATTAGCACTATTTTCTATGGCAGGCACAATACCTGGCTGAAAATATGCTTCAACTTCAGCACCGCCGTTGCCAGATGAATCTACATAGCCACTCCATGTCTTTGGGTAGCTTATGTCAACACTGCCATATATTTGTGGTCCGTAATATGTATTATATGGATTTTGACTGGCTATCTTAAATTGTTGTGTCTTAATAGCCGACTCTTTATTTTTTTCATTCTGTACAGCTGTTGCAATTAAGCCGTCGGCATTATTTTTATATTTAACTTCGTTTGTATAAGCCCAAGCTCCAAAAGCTATTGCCCCTACCGCTATTAAACTTACTAAAATCATTGCTAACGCAAGACCATTTACAAATCCCTCGTGTCCTATACGTTTCATATATCGCTAATGTTAAACTACATTTTATTCTGATGCAAGCTCAACACATCTCAATTAATATTGAAAAATAAGGAGTTACAAACTTTATCTAAAGTAAGAGTTTAGAACTAAATAATCTCTATTAATGCTCTTGCGGCTAATCTATAACTTTCAGGCACCGATTGAGAAGCTTCACAAACCTCTAAACTTTCAATAATATCCCTTTTCTCTTTTCTCACCCCATCACCTTGGAAATATATTACTATGCCATCGATAGCTTCCTTTGCCATTGTTGTCTGATGGGCATTAAGAAGTTTTTCTAACCGTGTTTTGGACATAGGATTAATTGCAGTAAATCCAAGGGCATATATAGCTGTCTCGATTTGTATTCTACCCTTAAGGTATAACTCGTCATCTCTTTTACATTCTTCCATATTATTAATAATTTTATCCTAGTTTTCTTAGTTTTAAGTGAAATTAGATAATATATAAAGATATCAAATTTTATTTATTAAAGTCATAAAGGAAAACTCCTTGGTTTTCTGCAATCGGTCTTCTAGCTGGAAATTTAAAAGCGAAAGATATTATCTTACTATCCTGACAGCCCTCTTTAATAATTTTTTGATCCAACTTTTTCATTAGCCTAGGTAAAAGAAAAACATAAACAGCATCGGCTTTTGGCCATTGATGAGTCCAAAAATCACCAAAGATAATCTTTACTTGTTTTCTATACCTTATAGTTCTGACCTTAGCAATCAAAAACATTAGAGGATTTAGCTCATAACCTACTCCATTAAAACCTCTCTGAGCAGCCGCTATAAGCAACCGACCATCCCCACAACCCAAATCAATAATCTTATTTCCTTTTTCTAATTCCGCTAAATCTAGAGCCGCTTTAACTTGTTTTTTTAAAGTCGGTAAATACGGAGCTCCCCAGATTAATACAAAACTAAAACATATAGCTAGAATTAAAAAAACTATCAAAACAATTTTCAATATCACTCTTCATCCTCAAAATTAGCGGATATGATATTTAATTTATTTTCAGCTTTTTTAAGATATTGTTTTATTTTTTTTATTACCTCTATTCCCTTTTCATATAAATCAATCGATTCATCTAACGGCGTAGACTCATCTTGAAGCTGTTTCAATATGTCTTCTAGTTCATTGTTTAGATTTGTATAGTCTTTAGTCATTTATTACCTCTTTTACTTTAGTCACTTCAGCTTCTAGCTCAGCTCGACTCATTTCAATTGAAATATTATCAGACGGCTTTAAGTTAATACCATTAATTACTCTTCCATCTTGCCTAATTATGGCATAGCCTCTTTTAAGTATATCTTTTGGACTTAAAGCAGCAAATAAGCTTTCATTTCCTTCAAACTTCAATTTCTGATTTTTCAGTTTATCGTAAACAGTTTTAGTTAATTCTCTACTTCTATTATCTATCTCATTATTTAAGCCAACTATCTTATTCCTTAACAACAAAATCATTCTTTTGTTTAGAATAGTTAAATCTCTTAAAACAATAGCCTTATCTGGCACTAATAATTCAGCAGCATTACTAGGAGTTGATGCCCGTTTATCTGCTGCCAACTCGGCTAAGCTAATATCAATCTCATGCCCAATCGCTACCATGGTTGGCACCCTACTAGCTGACACTGCCCTTGTTACCTGTTCATTATTAAAAGCCGCAAGATCATCTGGACTGCCTCCTCCCCTTATTATTACGAGCACTTCAGGTGGTTGAGATAATCTAGAAAAGTAATCAATGGCTTTTATTATTTTTCTTGGTGCAAGATCTCCTTGAACCAAGACATCAATACAATCAATTTCTATTCCAGCCCATCTATTCTCTAAGATCTTCATAAAATCAGCATAAGCAGCAGATTCAACAGAAGTTATAAGTCCTATTTTAGTCGGTACGGCAGACAATGTTCTTTTTCGTTCCTCTTTAAAGAGCCCTTCGTTTTCTAGCTTTTCTGCCAATAAATCATTTACTAGCTTAATTGATCCGGTTCCTGAGGGAGTAATAGTCATAATTGAAATACTAAAACCATATTTAGGATGCAGTCTTGGCGTCCCCCTTACTTTAATCAACATACCATTTTCTAACGGACCCGGCAGATTATAAACCGTACCAAAAAAACGAACTTTAGATTCCTTATCTACAAGATCAAAAAAAACCCAACGATTTTTATTAATTCTGAAATCAGCAAGTTCACCGTATATAACGACCGATGCATAGGCATATTCTAGTGTCTGATTGAGTACAGACACAAACTCACTAACCGATAATTCGGGCATCTCATTACTCATGAGGGTTGCATCTTTTGCTTATCTTTATTGTGAATTGCTATATTTCTTTGATACAAATAATAACCTGGAGGTATTTGTAAAAGTGTATTAAGTACCCGATAAGTTATTATTACTGGTAAACTTAAATTAGGTGGCACTCCAGTAGCCAAGAGCACCGCCGTCATTAACGCTTCATATATACCTATTCCACCTGGCAACACCGAAATTAAGCCTGCAAAATTAGCTATACCATATGCTACGATGACCGCCCCGACATTAACAAACCGACCAAAAGCTATAAAGACAACATATACAACAGCTATTTCAGTTATATTGGCCAATAATGCATAAAGAAGTGGGCCCCTCATTTCTTCTTTATCTTTTCTTATTTTGATATATGAAGTATGAAAATCCTCAAAAACTTGTCTCGCTTTTTCTATATTGATCGCGTCTTTTTTAGTATGCCGTATAATTTGTAAAAAATGATTCAACTTAACCGTAATATAACCTAGAAATGAGTTTATTCTCTCTTTACTACCGATTATATAAATAAAAAGTAATGTTCCTACGACAAGAAGCGTCGACAGAACACCTGCCGATAACATAACAAAGCTATTGATTCTTCCTTGAATTGCTAAGAAAAAGACACTTAATAGTATAAGAATTTCAAAAGAGAAAAAAGTTAATCCTAATTTTAAGACCTGGATCAGAGTAGCTTTACCTCCTGAAATTTCATCATTTTTAAGATTAAAACCAAAATAGGATATACCAGCAGCGCCGCCACTAGGAAATACATGATTTACAAAATTAAGCTGAAGGGCTGAAAAATATAGATATTTATAGGATAACTTATTGCCGACAATTTTAAATAATCGTTGATAAAGCCTAGCTTGTGCATGATAATTTAATGCCTCTAATGGAATTATTAATAACAAAATCCAGGCGTGTATTTGCTCAACGTTTCTTAGGGTAGAAACAAGCTCCTTACGTATGATATAGATAGTAATTATTAACGCTAATATCGTTACAATATTAAGTGTTAACTTCCAGTGCCTCATAATGTAATTAGTAATTTTCATGTTATTGTCAATTATTATAACTTGAGTACAGTATAGTGGCTAATTTATAACTAACAGGTAATATATATACATGCAAAGTCTTTTAATATTGGGCCGCCAACCAGAAATAGGCCTAGCTGAATTAGAAAGTCTCTATGGTGCCGAAAACGTAGAGCCTATTTGTAATAAAAGCGCAGCGATATTAGATGTTGACCCATGCTTAGTTTCCTATGATCGACTGGGTGGTTCAGTCAAGTTTTGCAAATTACTATTAAAACTACCTACTGTCGATTGGCAAGAGATAGAAAAATTTCTTATTAATACTTCCCCGATGCAAAGCAAAAATATGCCACCAGGAAAAATGTATCTCGGCATTAGTGCTTTCGGTTTTAATAAAAACTATAAAGAAATCTTAAAAACTGCCATCAATATAAAGATTGCCATCAAGCCAACGGGTCGCAGTGTCAGAGTTATTCCCAATAAAGACACCACTCTTTCTAGTGCCCAAGTAATACATAATCATCTTACCAGCGTTAATGGATGGGAGTTAAATATTATAAAAGAAGGCAACGAAACATATATTGCTCAAACTATCAGGGTCCAAAACATATTCTCCTATGCTAAAAGAGACCAGAATCGACCTTCTCGTGATCCCAGAATCGGTATGCTTCCACCTAAGCTGGCACAGATAATAATTAATTTAGCTAGTGGTCGCTTAGCGATTAATCCAGAAGATTCAATATGTGAAATTGATCAAGGAAAAGTGATTCCCCCGCCCTTTTATGAGGATAAACTATTATTAGATCCTTTTTGTGGCACTGGTGTAATCCTTCAGGAAGCTGCGCTAATGGGTTATTCTTCCATTGGAACAGATCTAGACGAAAGAATGATAACCTATTCATCAAATAATATTGAGTGGCTTAAAAAAACACATAAAGATAGCTTACATCCTGACATTAGCATTCAACTTGAGACAGGCGATGCAACATCATATAAATGGAGTCAAAGCCCTTCCTTTGTAGCTAGCGAAACATACTTAGGGCCGCCACTATCTCAGTTACCTGACGAAAAATTACTAAAACCAATTATTAAGAACTGTGATCGCCTAATACTTAATTTTCTCAAAAATATCCAACCTTACCTAAAAGCTGACAGTCAACTATGTCTAGCAATCCCAGCCTGGAGGAGTAAGGAAACACAAAATAGGTTTGTTCATCTAACGGTTATTGACTCTCTTGAGACAATTGGATATAATCGACTGAGTTTTAAATACTCGGAGCCAGATAAATTAATTTATTGTCGGCCTAACCAAATTGTTGGACGAGAACTATTGGTTTTAAAGAAGATCTAAGGAAATATTATGTCTCACGTAAAAGCAGGCGGTACAGCTAAAAATGTTCATGACTCCCCAGGGCAAAGATTAGGCGTTAAACTCTTTGGTGGACAAAAAGTTAAAGTTGGACAGGTCATAGTAAGACAAGTTGGTATGACAAAAAGACCAGGACCAGGCACAAAACTAAGCCGCAACTACACCATACATGCCGCAAAAGACGGGATTGTTAGCTTCAAAAGCCGTAAAGTACGTACATTTTCAGGACGTTCAGTCCGAAGAACTGAAGTTAGCGTTTTATAGCTAATTATCACTCCATCAAAGTTGTTACTTTCTACTTACATAAAGACTTGTAATAATTTATTAGCTATTCATACATCCAAACCTATAGACACTAATTGACTTTTTTGCAATTATCAGGTATTGTTTAATAACAAACCATTCAAAATAAAAATATGTCTTTTGAACATCAAGCGAATACAGACCTACTACCTAAGTTAGCCGATGCACCAGCGCCTACACTTGCCGATCAATTAGGAGTTACAGATGGAGAATTTACTGTAATAAGAAGTAATGGAAACAACGAAAAAGGTTGGACTGTTACTAAAATAGATACCGATCATAGTGGCAAAGAGTTTGTTAAAATAGAAAAACCCGATGAAGAATCAAGTTTAATTTTATCAAAAGAAATTCCTACTTCATGGTTACTAGGATGGCAAAAATCAAATCAGACCCAAAATTATGAATCTCAAGAAAAACAAAATGACCGACAATTACCTGTCTTTATAGGTTCGTCTATAGTTATTCATGAATTGGAGATTCCTAGCAAAAATCCTAGACTTATAGAAATCTTTAAACCAATTTTGTCAGAATCTGAGATGCCAGCAACAACACTTTCAAACTATGATCACTTATTTGAAAAAGAAGACAAAGTATATGAAGAAAATCAACAAAACTTTATTAATGAATCGGCTAGACAACAGCTTGAAAGGCTTAGATACGCCAAAATTAACGAAGAGTCTCGCGACGCAGCTGCTTTTCGCCTAACGAATGCCCGCCAAACCGATCAAAACATCAATCATATAATTAATCGCTACACATCTAGCGAAAACATCAATGATCCTAAACAAATAGTAGAAATGATCCGAACCAATAGCGATCTGAGATATGATTTAGGGAAATATTTGTTAGAAGAAAAATTGCCATCACGTATCCATAAAATGCCTAAAAGAATTATTGATAATTCTGGCAAAAATCCAAATCATCAAGGATATCAACACCTAAGAAATCTAAGCAGTCGGGAGTACACAATACTAGTTGCCTTATCTATGATTGACGGAAGTTATCAGAACCCAGCCAAAGGTGACGAGATCCATAAAGATAACGACGGTAATATCACAACTGGTCAGCATCGTGCAGCGGCAGCAGAACTATTATCATGACTTTAGCTATAAACAGCTATTTTTTTAAAGATTCTTAGTTCAACATTCCATGTAAAAGAAACGTAGGCCTTAATAAATACCAATGATCTTTATGACTCTAGGTGATGTCTTATTCTATCTATAACGTCAGCTATCACTACTTGTGACTTAACAAGGTAATCATCGACACCAAGACTTTCAGCTCGCTGTTTATCGCTTTCTTGGCTCAACGCTGTTAGCATAATAACTTTTAAATTAGCTGTTTCTGGAGTATTTCTTAAGATATCTAGAACATCAAAGCCACTCACCTTAGGCATCATGACGTCGAGTAAAACTAAGTCTGGATGATAACTTAAGGCAGAGGCTAACGCATCCTCTCCATTCGAAACCCTTCTTACATCAAATCCCTCAGCTTCAAGTCGTGTTACATATACATTAGCCAAAGCGTCATCATCTTCGACTAAAAGAATTCTTTTTTGAACGTTATTGCTTGTTTCATTCATATTGCTTAAGCTACCTTATTTTAGTGATTATTGCAAGCAAATGTATCTGCCTTAAGCACAATAAGCACTGGTGATAATAATTATATCACCTCTATTGTGTAACTATTGTTATCTTACCTATATTACAAATACTTGGTGTATAAAAATTTAAGCTAACTCTATCTAACGGCTAGTTATTCCTTAGCATAAGCTTGCCTAGCTGAGCATAGCGTATACCTGAATCACCATATGCATGGCCTTCACCGGGAATTATAATTCGACGTATTGAACGATTCGGATACTCAGAACATAACTTCAAAAAAACTTCATCGTTAGCTGAAGAAGGACTAATCTTGCTAGCACCGGCCGATGCAATAATAAGACGCATATTAGGCTGATTATCTAAAGCTGCTCTTATATCATTCTCTAAACCACCTTTAGTCAGAGCTATAGCATAAGCTAAAGTATCTTTTGGTAACGCAGGTTTAAGACTACAAACTTCACGCAAGACAGGATCTAAAGGATGCCTCCAAGTAAACTTAAGATTACTAGCATCATTTATAAAATCTATATCAAGCCTTAATGGCTTATGGGTCTTTATTCTTGGAGCTTCCATCAAAAAAATATTTTCTACTTGAATCTTAAAGTCTTCGTAACAAGCGTGTGCCGCCATAGCGGCAGCCGTTTCAGCGCCCATAGAATAACCCATAAAGTTAGTCTTCTTAATACCCAATCTAGTGGCTACTCCAAGCATAGACATGGCTAAAAGACCAAAATTACCCTTCTTTAAAGCACTCCTTTGACTTTGCGTAAGCTTATCCGATTCTCCATAGCTAGGATTTTCAAATACTACAAAAGGTGTTCCAAGTTCTTTTGCTACTAAGTAGTTCTGATATTGAACATGGGCCATATCAATTGGGACACTAAATGCCATATTCATTATTGTTACATTCTGCTCAGCCACGAAACCATCTGAAGGCCAGTTAAATTTCTGAATTCTTATTTTTTGACCTGATTTTGGATCCTCTACGATATCAAAAGCCGGTAACTCTTCTTTTATTCTCAGCCATTCATCTTTACCTAAAGTAGGATGCACTTTAGAAATATGGTTTTCTATTTCTTGGTATAACTCTAAATCTAACCCTCCCCTAGCATTAAACTCACTAATAGGATTTTCTAGTGCCGTAATATGCCTATAGCCCCAACTATGCGAAGTATCAAATTGATCCATTTATTTATTCGAACATACTGATCTATAAAAATCAATTAAATAAAAATCCCTGTGGCAGAGACCACAGGGTATTCAACAGCAGCTGCACCAATCACCACATAGTGAGCTGGATATCCTTGAGATTTTTGCCTTGGTTTTTGATGTACTTTTCTACGACAGCCCAATTACCACCAGTGCCGACGGTAGCGGCGTAGTAACCATCGGTCCAGAACTCTCCGCCCCATAAGTCCCTTTTGATTGCTGGGTGCTCAGAAAAAACACGCTTGGCAGTGATGCTCTTGAAGAGCCATACGACCTGGCCAACGCTATACTTGGGGTGAAAGCTAACCAAAAGACGAATGTGATTCTTGTCATCGCCAAACTGTTCGATCTTCAGGTCATACCTCTCTTCAATGCCTTTCATGGTGTCACGCATAGTGGCAACAACTTCCGCACTCAAAAGTGCCTTGCGGTATTTCAATGGAAAGACCAGGTGATAATGGGTGTCATAAGCGCAGTGATTACTTTTGGTGATTGGCACACCATATAGTATAGCGGCATATG
>DAHXNJ010000031.1 GCA_027365445.1 Candidatus Saccharimonadota bacterium
GCCAGTATTTAATGACAACGCCAATATACTGCCAATAGTCTGTTCTCTAGGTCCACCATCAATCTTTATATCATGTATGTTAAAGCCGTTTATAACCCAGTGAGCCGGGTCATAAAAAGATTCATACGGTTTAATAGCACCGACATTAAGAGATGCTGATGTAGTTAGCGTTTTCATTATTGAACCAGGTTCAATTGGATAGTCAACGGCCATATTTTGAAATAGCGCCTGATTAGTAACCGAAGCATAATTAGAAGGATTGTATGTTGGGTAATTAGCCATAGCCTTTATGTGGCCGTTATATGGATTAATAATAATAGCTGAAACGCCTTGCGATTTCGTTGACTTATATTCTTTAGCAAGAATTTGCTCCATCTGCTTTTGCATGCCCAAATTAATAGTCAACACGACATTTTTCCCTGGAATAGGAGCAATCTGAGTGTTTTGTCGACTGGCCGCAAGAGGTACTCCATTGACATCAGTTATAGCTTTTAATTCACCAGGAGTGCCTGCTAGTTGCTTATTCATTGCTTGTTCAACTCCATATAATCCTTGCCCTTTAGAGTTAACAAACCCCAATAATTGAGATGCTAAGCTACCATTTGGATAAACCCTATAATATTGGCCTTGCGTACCTAGACCAGGATCTTGGAGTTTTGTTATTTTTTTACTCTGAGCTTGAGATAATTTATTAGCTATAACAGCATACTGAGTTCCTTTTTTAGTTAAAATAGGTAAATACTTTGACGGGCTACCTCCTATAATGGTGCTAATTTGTTGAGCTACTTTTTGTGGCTGCTTAATAAAAGGTGGATCAGCGAAAAGAGTATACAATTTTTGATTTAATACGATGGGGACTATATTATTGCCATCTTCGGCCTCAATTAAACCTCTGGTTGCTGGTATTTGATATTGTTGAAGCTGATCACTTAAGGCTGCCTTATTATAATGGCTATACCTAATCACCTGCACATAAAAAAGACGCAGTCCAAATAATACCAAGGATAATATTATCAAACCGTTCCATATTTTTATTCTTCCTCCAACGCTATCTAATAACGAGGCAAGCGATTTAAGCATAGACTCTATTGTAACTAATTTTTGGCAGTTGCTGAAGGTGCTAATGGAACCATGCTATTTGCGACTGAACTACTCTGGGTTCGGCTAACAGATTGTAACTGTGCTGAAGTTACCTGTAAATCGGCATACTCACTTTTTAATTTCGTCTGTTGTTGTTGAAGATTATTTAAACTAAAACCATAGATATTTGTTTTAGTAACCTGAGATAAATAAAATAAGCCAAGTAAACATGCTAATACGACCAATATTATAGTATTGCTTATAGGCCCTATTGTTTTTGGTTTAACTCTAAAACTAATAGTATTTTTGTTTCTTTCGGCATATTGAGACCGACTTAAAGCTAAAGAACTTGAATATGTCATAATTTTTGTCTTTCTTTTTTTTTCACCAGCCCCACCTAACAAAAGGTAGGGCTGGGCAATTTTAGGCAACTAAACTACACGTACGTGTATTTTATATGCCCGGGAGTTGCTTTTTACCTGGATAGGCATTGCATTTCCCTTTCTTTTATTTTTATTTCGCTGCGACTACTCTTAGTTTTGCACTACGAGATCGCGGATTATGGGCTTGTTCTTGAGGTTTCGGGGAAACCGGATGTCTGGTTAGTAATGTAAGACGTGAATCGTAATTATCCCCTGATTCACTTATAAAGTACTGCTTAACAATTCTATCTTCCAGACTATGGAAGCTTATAATTGCTAATCTGCCAGCTGGAGCTAATAAGTCCAACCAAACAGGCAATGCTTCACTAAGCTGATCAAGTTCATTATTTACTGCTATCCTAACCGCTTGAAAAGTCCGGGTAGCAGGATGCGTCTTACTATGACCAGGCCATGCTTTTTTGGCTAGTGCCGCCAATTCTTCGGTGGTACTAACAGGACGGTTTAATGTTATTAGCCTGGCTATTTGTCTAGATTTCGGCTCTTCGCCATATTTCCATAACAAATTGGCTAACTCTTCAAAACTGGTCTCGTTTACGATATTCCAAGCTGACATTTTCTGCTCTTGGTCCATTCGCATATCTAACGGTCCATTGTTATTGAAGCTAAACCCCCGATTTACCTCATTAAGGTGCGGTGACGATACGCCTAGATCCGCTAAAATCAAATCAAATTTTTGGTTTGCTTGTTTTAAACTTTCGCTGGCACCGAGGTAATCTTTTTTTATAAGATTTACTCCTGTACCATCAAATGTTTTTTCAAGTTCTTTTATAGCGAAATTATCCCTATCAACTAAATACGACTCTTTATAATTTTGAGTTTTCTCTAGTATTAATTGGGCATGTCCACCATAACCAGCCGTAAGATCAAGATATCTTTCCCCTTTTTTAGGATCAAGATAGCTTAATACTTCGTCTAGTAAAACCGGTTGATGAATTGTTTTGTGAGGATTTTGGTGCATTTTTTTCTTGTTTTTGTTTTTGCAAGGTCACCTAATCAGCAGCCAACTTTTTGTTTTATATAGTTTTTGTTTTTGTGGTTCATAACAAGCAAGTATGTATAGAAGGTTTAATCGATTTTTAAAAAATCTTAGAACTTCTTACTGCTCATTACGAAAGTTTTGAGAGACTTATGTGTGAGGTGGAGTTTTGGGAGGTGTTTTAGAGAAAAGAACAAGAGCTATTTTAAGTGTTGCTCTATATGCACTTGTTGACTGCCGAATAGCTAACTTCGAGGCTTAATTATTCGGGCTTTTTTCTTAAATGACAGTTAAATTGTTAAAGAGCCGTTGCTTCTTCTAGCTTGATTTAGCCTTAGCAGTTAATCTCCAATACTGCCCGGCCTTTACAGCTACAAGGTCTCGTTCGATACCTGCATAATCTAATAAATGCTGTTCCAGGAGTACTCTACCCTGTTTAGCATCTAGTGGACTCTCTATTTTACCCATCCTGAACTGGACGTTAATGTCGGCCGTTGCTTCATCGAGAATACTCCCCTTAAGCGCCGGTTCAACTTCTTCTTCCCAGATCTTTTTTGGATAAAGATGCAAGTACTTTTTAAAACCTCTGGTGACAACTACGCCACTAGCGAATTCCGCTCGAAGCTCAGACGGTATGGTTAACCGTTTCTTGTCGTCAAGCTTGCGTTCGAAGTAGTCTATTGCTGCCATCCCTTTTTAATTGCTAGTGGTTTTTATTTTTTAATGGTTAAACGCTATTTTGCCGTTTTCCATATTTGCCACTAAAGCGAATATACTACCCACTGCAACCCACTGCAACCCATTTTTATAAAAAAAAGTGGTGTTTTTGACACCACTTAACCACTATTATCTAATTTATATCTTAATTATTGGATTTATTATCTAATTCTGGAACTTTTAAAACTGTCCCTACCTGCAGCTCTGTGTTACCGTTTTCCTTAATAAGATCTGTCTGTACATTATAAAATTGCCACTCAGGTAAATTAGGATCCACTTTATTTATAATACTGTCTATAGTATCGCCTGGGGCAACTCTTACTGATGTCTCAGGATCTGTTCGCAATGGTGGATTACTATTTTCATGGTTATGAGCAAGCAATACACCTCCAACGGCAAGAATTCCTACGGTTAATACAGCCACCCGACCTCTAAGTCCTAATTCGCGCTGTGGTTTAACCTGTGGTTTCTCTTCAAACTTATTCTGATTCATAATACTTATATTAACATTAGTAGCTATAAAAGTCAATATATTTCTGCCCTATGCAACCTATAAAAACTCTAAATCAGACTATTCTTAGCTTCAAAATATAAATAAATTGAATCCACTAATATAGCCTAGGAAAATGCCGTCAATTATGACAAAAATTGTCTACTTATTTATCTATTATGA
>DAHXNJ010000057.1 GCA_027365445.1 Candidatus Saccharimonadota bacterium
TAGACGTAAATTGGAAACAGAAATGGTTAATTTAGTAGCTCAGGCAACTACCATTGTTTTAGATGAAAAAGTTGATGCTCAAAAAGATGCTGGATTAATTGAACGAGCTCTTGCCGGACGGAAAGGTGCTTAAGGAAGTATTATGCCTAAATTACCACGTAATCAGTTGTCGCAAGTCGTAGCAGATCTAAGTTTAAGTGGTGGTAACCCGGACTTAGCTCGCTCTGTTGCAGCTTATTTGCTCGAAGAACGACGAGTTAATGAACTTGATTCATTATTAAGAGACGTTCAAAAAGATTGGGCAAAAGCTGGCTATGTCGACGTTTTAGCTAGGGTTGCACGACCATTGCCTCAGGCTGTCTATGATGATCTAGGTCGATCGTTTAGTGAATTCTATCCTAATGCTAAAACAGTGAATGTGACACCAGTTATCGACAATAGTGTTATTGGTGGTGTTAACTTAGAGTTGGCAGAACAGAGGATGGATATATCCATTAAACGCCGTCTGCGACGTTTTAAAAAAGCAATTAACGTAAAAGAAGGTTAGTAATATATTATGACTGATTTATCGATCGCATCCTTATCTGAAGATATTCGTTCGGCTATTGCTGAGCTGAAGGCTAGACCGGAAATAGAAAACATTGGTATTGTCACTAGAGTTGGTGATGGTATTGCTTGGATTTATGGATTGTCTCATGCTGGTTTTAATGAAATGTTAGAAATCGAAGGGGTTAACTCTACTACTGTGACTGCTTTTGCCTTTAACTTAGGCCAAGATGAAATTGGTGCAGTTTTAATGGGCGATGATACTTCGGTGGTTGCCGGTGCGACAGTTCGATTAAGTGGTAAAGTACTTGAAATACCGGTTGGCGATGAGCTAATTGGGCGAGTAGTCGATCCCTTAGGAAATGTTTTAGACGGCGGTGAGCCAATCAAGACTAAACAGACAAGCCGAATAGAACGAGCGGCTCCAGGAGTTCTTGATCGAAAAAGTGTTTCACAACCTTTGATGACTGGTTTGTTAGCGATTGACGCCATGGTACCAATAGGACTAGGTCAGCGTGAGTTGATTATTGGCGATCGTCAAACTGGGAAAACGGCGATTGCAATTGATACGATGATCAACCAGGCTAGACAAAAAACTGGCGTAATCAATGTATACGTTGCTATTGGACAAAAATTATCTAAGTTAGCTGCATTAAAAGAGCGGTTAGTACGTGAAGGTGTAATGGACCAAACGATAATTATCGCTACTTCACCAGCCGATCCAGCTGCCCTACTTTATCTTGCCCCTTATGCTGGAGCAACTATCGGTGAGTACTTTAGAGATAACTCTAAGCACGCTTTAATTATTTATGATGATTTAACAAAGCACGCTCAAGCTTATCGGCAAATGTCCTTATTGCTTAGACGGCCACCCGGACGAGAAGCTTATCCAGGTGATGTATTTTACCTTCATTCCCGTTTATTGGAACGTGCAGCTAAGCTTTCCGATGACTTAGGCGGCGGATCTCTTACTGCACTGCCAATAATTGAAACTCAAGCAGGTGAAATATCGGCCTATATCCCAACAAATGTTATTTCAATTACCGATGGTCAGATCTTTTTGGAAACAAACTTGTTTTATCAGGGAATTAGGCCAGCAATATCTGTTGGTCAATCAGTTTCTAGAGTTGGTGGTGCTGCCCAGACTAAAGCAGTGAAAGCTGTTGGTGGTGGCCTGAAGCTTAGTTTGGCTCAATTTCGTGAATTGGCCGCTTTTTCTCAATTTTCGACTGACCTAGATCCTGAGACTAGGCATATTATTGAACGTGGACAAAGATTAACTGAACTATTAAAGCAAAATCAGTATTCTCCGTATAGTATTTTCGAGATGTACGTCACTTTGCTGGCTGCGACTAATGGGGCTTTTGATAAAGTGCCAATTGAAAAGATAAAACCAGCTCAAGCAGCCTTAATAAGAGAATTAAGCCAACGTCATCCAAAGCTTAAGAATGAACTTGCGACTGGCGATAAGCCAAGTGACGAAACTAATAAGGTTATATTAGATGTTGCTAAACAAGTTTCGCTTAGTTATGAGACTGAAGATAAGGATAAGAGCGCCGATAAGAAGGCGTCATAATCAAGGGAAATATTAACTTATGCCAAGTACGATTGTCTTAAAAAGACGCATTAACTCAATTAGGTCGACTCGCCAAATAACAAAGGCGATGGAGCTGGTTAGTGCATCGAAATTAAGACGAGCTCAAGCTAGCGCTCAACGTAGTCGTCCCTATCAGGAGCTAGCATACGAATTACTAGTTAGATTAAGTGTCTTGCCAGAAGCCGAAACTCACCCAATGTTTGCTAAAAAAAAGATTAAGAATCGACTGTATTTAATCATTACTTCCAATAGTGGACTAGCGGGAGCATATAATGCCAATATCCATAAAGAGCTGGTTAATTGCCTAAAACGAGATCAACAGGAAAAGGTTATGTCTAAAGTAATATCGGTTGGCAGTAAAGGTGCTCAATTTGTGAGGCGCATTAGCGGTGTTGAATTAGTTGCAGTTTACCAACCATTTGGCGATAATCCAACGGCTGAAAAGATTCAACCGGTTCTTAATAGTCTTTTAACTAATTTTAAGGACGGTCAGTCGGAAGCAATTGAGTTAATTTATACTTCTTTTGTTTCGACTATCAATCAAAAAGTAATTGATTTGCCTTTGTTGCCAGTAATTAGGCCTACAAATGATAACTCTAGCTATACTAATATTTCGACCTTTGAACCGGATGTGGAGACTGTTATTGATCAGGTAAGCACTAGATTAATTGAAGCACAATTATGGCAAGCGGTATTAGAAAGCCTAGCTAGTGAGCATGCGATGAGAATGGTTGCGACTAAGAATGCGACCGATAATGCCAATGAGTTAATTGATGACTATACTTTGGAGTTAAATACTGCCCGTCAGGCGGCTATAACCCAAGAACTGGCTGAAATTACCGGCGGTAGCGAAGCACTTAATGTTTGATAAAAAGAAAGGAAGATAAATGGCCAACCTTACAGTAGATAAAAAACTAACCGGCAACATTATACAGGTAGTAGGCGTAGTGGTAGATGTTGAGTTTAGTAAAGGTAATTTACCGAGGATATATAGCGCATTAACTTTGACGCTGGACGGTAAGCTTTTAACACTAGAAGTAGCTCAGCACTTAAGCGAGACTTCGGTTCGGGCGATTGCATTAGGATCAACCGATGGCCTACAAAGAGGCAGTGAAGTTATTAATACTAATGCTCCAATCAGTGTACCGGTTGGAGAAAAGACTTTAGGAAGAATGTTTAATGTTACAGGAGACCCAATTGACAATAAAGGTAATGATTTCAGTGAATATGCGCCAATCCACAAGTCCCCTCCTCCACTAATTGATCAATCTGGAAAGGTTGAAATTCTAGAAACCGGCATTAAAGTAATTGACCTTATTTGTCCTATTACTAAGGGAGGAAAAGTTGGTCTGTTTGGTGGCGCTGGAGTTGGTAAAACAGTATTAATTCAGGAATTAATTAATAACATAGCTAAGTTTCATTCCGGATTCTCAGTCTTTGCTGGTGTTGGTGAGCGTACGCGTGAAGGTAATGATCTATATGGCGAAATGACTGAATCTGGCGTTATTAAAAATACTTCCTTAGTCTTTGGCCAAATGAATGAACCACCAGGAGCTAGATTAAGAGTTGGTTTGTCCGGCTTGACTATTGCCGAAGGTTTTCGAGATAAAGGAAATGATGTTTTATTATTTATAGATAATATCTTTCGTTTTACCCAAGCTGGAGCGGAAGTATCGGCTTTACTTGGTCGTTTACCATCAGCGGTTGGTTACCAACCAAACTTAGCCCAGGAAATGGGCCAGTTACAGGAAAGAATTACATCGACTCGTGAAGGATCAATAACGTCTGTTCAAGCTGTCTATGTACCGGCTGACGACTTAACTGATCCAGCGCCGGCCACTACTTTTGCTCACTTAGACTCAACCATTACACTGAGCCGTGCTTTAACTGAAATTGGTATTTATCCAGCTGTAGATCCGCTTGACTCAAGCTCGACAATACTAGATCCAGAAATCGTTGGCGAAGAACACTATTTGATTGCTCGTGAAGTACAACGTGTATTGCAACGGTACAAAGATTTACAGGATATTATTGCTATCTTAGGTATGGAAGAATTGTCCGAGGAAGATAAGTTGACAGTTGCTAGAGCAAGACGAATTCAGCGGTTCTTAAGCCAACCATTTTATGTTGCTGAGCAGTTTACTAACAATCCTGGTCAATACGTTAAATTAGCGGATACAATTCGTGGCTTTAAAGAAATATTGGATGGCAAGCATGACGATAAACCAGAGAGTGCCTTCTATCTAAAAGGCGGCATTGAGGCTGTTAAATAAGTAATTAATAATATGCATTTTATATTAACGGCAATTAGCGGTAATAAATACGATGGAGAAGTCTATGAGGTCGTATTACCTACTATAGATGGTCGAATCGGCGTTTTGTCTAATCACATGCCATTATTTAGTGTTATTGCTCCGGGTGTGATTGCTGTTCGTCAAAAAAGTAACGATCCGGACTCTGCTCTTACCTATTTTGCTACTTATGGTGGTGCTATTGAAGTTTCAGATAACACTCTTAAAGTTTTGGTTGATGAAGCTCATCAGCCCGATGAAGTTAATTTGATAGAAGCTCAAGAGGCTATGGAGCAAGCTCAGAAAATGAAAGTCGAAGCTAAAGATCAGGCATCACTTGAACACGCCCAAGCTTTAATAGATCGTCAGTCAGTAAGATTAAAAGTGGCTGGCTTAAAAAGAAGAGCTCGTTAAGTAGCTTGCTTGACGCCACAGAATGCACATCTAGACGCCGCTTTTGGTATGCTACTTAAACATTCATTACATTTTTTGTCGGTTGGTTCTGCAGGTATTTTATTGCGGTTTGAAATGGAAACTAACTTATTAATTGGCTGAACGACAAAAAAGAAAACTACGGTCGCTATTAGCAAGAAAGAAATTAAGCTATTGACGAAGGTACCGTACATAAACTTTGAATGATTGATTGTAAAGTAATAGCTAGAAAAATTAGGATTGCCACCTATGGCTGCAATAAGCGGCGTTATAAGCGACTTAACCAGTGCTTGTACGACGCCATTAAAAGCTGCTCCAACTACAAACGCAACGGCTAAATCGACCATGTTGCCTCTTAGTATAAATTTCTTAAAATTGGATATCATTTGTCTTAGATTATACTTTGCTATATTTTATGAGCAATAGGATGTTGTCATTATCTAGTTGCTGTTATCATTTCATAAATGTATATATTAAAAAAGAATATTAATTATTACTACTATTAAAGCTTGCTCATGTAGGGACTTGAGGGGTATGATTAACTTTGTGATTTAAATCAATAATAGCAAATATAACAGAGGAAATGTATAACTGTGACTATAACAGAAGAATTTATTATGAACCAACAAACGGAACAAATATATCGACAACAATTTATTATAGGTAAAGGAGCAATAGAACCTAAGCGACATATTATCGATGGCGAATATACATGGGAAACAGTTGATCAATTTGAATCTGATGTACTAAACGATCCGACTTTGTTTAAGCAAACCGCATGCAGCGTGCCAATTTTGTGTGCTGATGGAAGAACAACAAGAACAAACGGAGCGAGTGCAATTGGAGGAAGTTTTTCTATGGTTATGGCTGATAGTTTGGGCCCTAGACGTTTTTACGATGAAGAAATATCGGCTAAAGATCATGCTCTAAATCTTTATGAAAATCTTAAGATAAATGGTTTTCCTGTTGGTGGTCATGATGATGATCATTCGGCTTTCCCATCATGTGGTTGTGGGGGTGAAGATAAATTAGATTTCCATGACACTAGACAACTAAGTATCTTAGGTTATCTGTGTAATAATTCGGAAGATATTAAAAAAACATTAGAGTCATTAGTTGATAGTAAAACCGGTGAGTCATTAGGCATTAATATTTATGACGATGAACATGAAGTGATAGTCAATAATGCTTTAACGATTCATCAACGAACTAAATCTAATAGTCCATATGTTACAAATGGTAATGATTTGCGCGCTGCAATGATTGAAACTGTCGGAGATAGATCGGTCGAAACTTTGGCTGGTGAACATAAAGAAGTGCTGGCGTTATTAGACTTAAGAGAAGGTGGGTTTGTTTTAGATCGGAATGAACTTTCAAATCGATATAATCAATTAATGCAAGCATTTTATATTAATGTGGCAAGCTTAAATATTGGTGCTAGTGTTATCTATGATAAAGCTGTCGATATAAGTTTAGCTTATAAAGCTGCGCTGTATTATAACGTGGCTGCTACGGCTGTTTTAGCTGGTCCTTCGTTAAGGATATTAACACTTAAATAACAGTAGTAATTATACTGCTTATGCATTCACCCCTTTACAATTAATCAATGACGGGGTACGCTAAGGGTTATAAATTAAGGAGGTTCCAATTATTATGTTTGGTAGACAAAAAGTAGCTACATTAGTAGCTGAGTTTTTGGGTACCGGTATTTTAACGTTGGTATTTTTAAGCGTACAACGTTCGACTATCGGAGTGCCGTACTTTATTGCCATAGCGGCAGGAGCTGCAGTAGCGATTGCTGCGTTCTTCTTTGGTGATAGTTCGGGGGCTCACATGAACCCTGCAATTACACTAGCTTTATGGACTGCTAGAAAAGTTAGTACGTTAGTTGCAGCTGGATATATCGTTGTCCAATTGTTAGGAGCATGGGCAGCATACGGTGTATACCATTACTTTGTAAACACTAGCTTACAACCAATTGGTGGACACTACAGTGCTCGTATTTTGTTTGCAGAAGCGGTTGGTGCATTAATCCTTGGACTAGCATGGGGTGCCGTCTTCTTCAAGAGATTTGATACTACTAATCGTGCATTATTGCTAGGCGGCTCTTATGCTTTAACGATCATTGTTGCTGCAGCTGCAGGTATTGGTATTGGAAACCCTGCTGTCGCATTAGGTATTAGAGCTTGGGACATATTTGGTGCTATGGGTTGGGCTACATATGTGCTTGGTCCGGTATTGGGTGCAATAATTGGCGTAAACCTTTACGCATTGTTATTTGCTCCAGTAGGAGAAGCTGTTGTTGCGAGTGAGACTTTGATAATCTCTGAGTCGGTCGTACCAGCTACGGCATCAAGTCGTTCTTCAAGCACTACTGCAAAAAGAACAGCTGCTAAAAAACCAGCTGCTAAAAAGTCTAGTGCTAAAAAGACAACTGCTAGTCGTCGAAGACGATAAAAAAGTAAATTTAATAGCTTAAATCAACTACCCTCTTGCCGCTAACAGAGGGTAGTTTTTATTTTAGCCACTAAAGCTATTAATCAGACTTATGATATAGACTAACTATGTAGTAAAATAATAACTATAGGTAAAAAATGCTAAAATTATTAAATATATCGGTAGGGATTATTGGAGCAGCTTTTATTACGGCTGGAGCTGCCGGAATAGTGCGTGCAGCTACTTTAGCGCCACCAAAAGACTCTCAGGCTATTAATCGCTATTTATATGATCAAGAAAAGTTAACAGCTGTAGCTCAAGTCTTGCACACTTCTACCTATAAAGTTGATCAGTCGTATAAAAATAATACATTTAAGAAACTTGTTAGTGAACAAAATATGACTTTAAGTCAGCTTGGTAAACTAGTTAAAGCTAAACTTGCTTCTGACCTAGTCGCTAAAGGTTTTACGAGTAATCAAGCTTCGTTAGCAATAAAAGTTAGAGGTTTAGGCGGTTCGCTTTAATAATTATTTTTCCTCTTGTTCGCTTAATAAGAAACTTTCAAATTTTTTAGTACCACTAATAGTTTTTTCAAAAATTTCAGTATTTGGAAAATTTAGATTCATGGTGTTATCCCAGACTATTTTTATTAGTTTTTTCAAATGTTGGTAATAATCTTCTTCATATAGTAAATCTATTGCTTCTATTTGCGAATTTTTCTTAGACGGTTCAATAAACTGAATAGTTCCCTTTTCTACTGAATAGCCTTTATATTGTGGAGAATTATCTAATAATAATTTATAAAAATACAGCTGTTGCTTATAGTTATAGGATTTTATGTCTGAACTTAATCTTGGTATGCTTGAACCTGTCTTAAAATCTATTACCTGTATGGTTTTGGTATGTTTATCTATTATTAAGCGATCTATTTTACCGTTAAGCTTTATGCCTTTAAAATTAACGTCTAGGTACTTCTCGCTTTCATCTTCTGGTTTGTTTAATATATGAGAATTGTTAAGGTAAGCTGTTAGACTATCAACTCCTCTTTTTAATAATTGATCATATTCTTGCTTAGACAGTAGCATTTTACTTAATTTGTCTTGATATATTTCTAGAACATCGGCTAGATCGGGCGTTTGACCTTTCTCGATAGTTTGATTAAATTGCCAATCGAGGGAGGCATGTATTATGGTTCCAAATAACATATCTAGTGATTCAGCTTCAGGAAAATCTAAAAGGTATTTTAGATAGAATTTTGTTGGGCCACTATATTCAAGATTTAAATAGCTATTAAGTTTAGTTGGATTTAATTTAAAGTTTCTAACTTTATTTTCTAGAAAAGATTTCAAATTTGGATTATAGATAAATAGATGTCGTTCATGCCAAGCTGCTTTTGCTTTATTTAAATTGACGGATGAATCATTGCTGGGTTCTATATACTTAATTTTGCCAAAAAGATCTTCATTTGTTTCCATATTAAGATTTGAATATGCTAGTGGGATGGTCGGTTTATTTTTGTCATTTAGCCTAGTATTAGATATGATCATCTTATTTTTTGCTCTAGTAGTAATTACAAATAAAAGTCTAAGTTTTTCGTCATCGGTATCTGATAGGTTTCTAATATAGTTAAGGTTATGGGGTAAGCTTATACTTTTATTTTGTCCTTTATATTTTTTGCCCCACTTATTATCGTTAAAGGAAGGTATAAAAACTGTGTCAAATTCTAGACCTTTTGCTGCATGAGCCGTTAATAATTCAACTGAATTTTTGTCTTCATTTAACTGGAATTGGTTGGATATTTCTTCTTTATTGCTAATGTGTAGACTAATTAGTTTTAGGAATTCTGAGACGTCGATTGGGTCATCACTAAGCTTATTTATGTATTCTCTAATAGTTGTTAAGTTACTGATTAGCATCCACTGCTCAATATTGATTCTATCTTCTTCACTTGAATTAATGTCTTGAATAATATGCATATATAGGGGTGAGGTAAATTCTTTTTGTAATGGGTCATTTATCTTTAAGGGTAGACTACCAATTAAGTAGTTAAGAATAAGATCATAAGATTTATATTTAATTTGGGATAGCTTTATAAAAAACAAAGCTATTGTTTTTAGTTCGGGATCATTAAGCAATGAATCTGTCCAAGATTGATGAGTTTCTTTGGCCTTTTTGCCGATTTCCCATATTGAGATGGTTGGAATTGCCCAAAAGTCCATACTTAATACACGAGGCCATAAGCTATCTGCTTTTGATCTATTAGATTCGAGTGAGTCTATTAATTGCATACAGTCAAATAATTCATTAATTGCCTCGTTTTTTAGTACATCGCCTAACTTTGAATAAGTAACTGGAATATTTTGTTGATGGAAGTATGGAATAATTGATTCAATTTCATTATGTTGACGAAAGATAATTGCTATATTTCCAGCAACGGTCTTATCTTGCTGCAATTCTTTAACACGTTGAGCAATCCAATAATGCTCATCGATAACACTGTTTAGTTCTACTCTTTCAATAAAACCATTATTGGCGGTATTGTTGGATATTTGTTTTTTGTTACCTATGGGTAGTTTATCTTCTATTTGTTGCCTAATTGCTTGAGAAGATTCTATGATAGTTGGAGTTGACCGATAGTTAATTGTAAGATTAATAATTTTGACATCTCTATATTTGTTGATGAAATTTTGCATGTTTGAATAGTTTGCGCCTTGAAAACTGTAGATTGCTTGATCGTCATCACCTACAGCTAAAATATTAGGTCGGTTTTCGTTTATGGGGTTATCTACTATTAGATCAACTAATTTAAGCTGTGATTCATTGGTATCTTGGAATTCATCTAGAAGTATATAAAAGTACTTTTCTTGCAGATTAATTTTAATTTCTGGATTATTATTAAGCCCTTCGATCGCAAATAAGATCATATCGTCATAATCATAAATACCCTGCTGTTTTAATGAGTCAATGTATTTAATATATAGCTCATTAAAATCTAATTGTTTTTTAATCATAGAACTATCTTTTATCACATATTTAAGATTAAGATATTTTTCAAGCCAGTTATCCTTCCAGGCAGTTAATTTATTGGATTTATTGGTCTGTTTGGCTTCTTCAATTGCATTGGCTAAATCGTTTAAATAAAGTTTAATTAATGGAGATATAGGACTAGCGTCATCAGATTCTATTAAATTTGTTTGTTGATAGATTGTTTCAAAATTATTTATAAGTTTTATGGAGATTTTTTCGGATGCAGAAAGGTTATTATTTATTATTTTTTGCGCTTGATCGATGAAATTTTGATCATTTTTGAGTCTTTGGTCTAATATTGCTGGTGTTATCAATGATCTTTTATAATTAGATATTAATTTCAGTATTGATTTAAGATCAGTATTTTTTTTAAAAGAATTAGCGTAATCAAGGTCTTGAATAATTTTTTCCATTACTTGAAGCTGCTCGATGGTCTCTATTGCTTTTGGTGGCTTTTCTAGGCCAAATTCTTCCCAGTATTGTTGAATAAGGCCACTGCCGAAGCTATGGTAGGTTAATACATTGATATCATAAGCGGCTGAGTTGAGTATCTTAATTAATCGATTTTGCATGTTTACTACGCCGGCATCGCTAAATGTTAAACAAAGAATATTTTGAGGATTAGTATCGCTAGATTTTAAGATCTTTCCCACTCTAGTAGATAGAAGTTGGGTTTTTCCGGTGCCAGGTCCAGCTACTACCAAGACGGGACCATCTATGGTATCGACTGCAAGTTTTTGTTCAGGATTTAACGAAGCATAAGCCTTATCATAGTTATTGCCAGTATTAGTCATATGTCTAAGTATAATAAACTATATATGTAAATGTCAGTGACGGACTGCTATTGTTTCTAGGCATACCTGACATGTCTCCTCGTGTCCGTAATAAGTTAACCATTGTCTTCCCGCTTGAATCCAAGGTTCATAATCGTGAAATGCCCATGCATCAGCTGATTGTCTTAAGATCCAGCCTAGCCAGCCATATGCCCTTAAATTACCTTTAGTAACTGAAGCCCAGTTCTCTCCGACTGGAATAATAGTTATTGGTTGGTGAGCGCTATAACTTTTCATCGCTTTACCGTCACGTCTTCTTTTTAAGTTATCGGCTAAATATTTACCATCATTAACGGCGGTTTGAGCCATTCCACTAAAAGGAGTGTTTGCATTATCACCTAAAACAAAAATATTCTCTTCGGCTTGCAGAAAAATATCTGTCGCTACTTTATGATTGGCGCTTATTATAAAGTTATTATTAGTAAAAAAAGGATTATTTGATGTGCCAGCAGTCCAGATGACGGTATGACTTTGTATTGATTTGCCATTAACAGTTAATTCATTAGCTGTTTCTCCTTGAACAACTTGTCCAAGATATATTTTAACGCCAAGCTTAGTCAGTCGTTTTTTTATCATTCTGGAAGTGTCTTTTGGTAAACGAGGTAATAATCTAGGCGCTGCTTCAACTATATCAATATGAATTGCTCGGTTTTCTATTTTGTGTAATTTCATTAATTGCTTTAAGTAAGCTGGGAGGACACCGGCTAGTTCAATCCCGGTTGGTCCAGCACCGACAATTATATAGTTAAGATCTGGTTTGTGATCACTTATCAGTTGCTGATGCAAATGAGTTTTTAGCTTATCGATATCTTCAATAGATTTGACACCGTAAGATAGCTCTTCTAGTCCGGGGATATGAAAATAATTAGTAACCACACCTAGAGCTAAAACTAGGGTGTCATAGGAATAGACCTCTTTTGTGTTGGTGGTAATAGTTTTAGCTTTACGGTCTAAGACCGAAGCTTCGCCTTGTTTAATAGTAACGTTCTTAGCTTCGAATAAACTTCTTAACGGTATTATTGCGTTGGCTCTCTTGCCTCCAGTTACTACGTGGTAGAGGGTAGGATAATATCTAAATGTATCTTCATTTGATAAAAGTGTTATATCGAATCTATCGTCATCGGCTAGCTCGAGAGCTGCTTTTACTCCAGCAAAGCCACCGCCAACTATTAATACTTTTTCTTTTGTCATACTGCTTAAGATTATAATATACTTTATTCCATAAGATCAATACAGAGTGTTGATTTAATCATCGATTAGGCATAAGCTTGATAGAGTATTTAATTATGGAAAAGATAAAAACTCTTATAAAAAATTCTGGATTCCAGGGAGAACTGGAAGATGCTGCGGACATTATTGATCAATATAGTCATGATGCATCTTTGTTTGAAGTTAAGCCTGAATTAGTAGTTTTTCCAAAAGATGCTAAAGACATAGAGTTGTTGGTTAGGGTTGTTGCAGATAATAAGCGAGCAATGCCAGAATTATCGATTACTGCTCGATCAGCTGGTACTGATATGGCCGGTGGGGCTATTAATGATTCTATAATAGTCGATTTTAGGAGGTATTTTACTAATATTGAGCTAATCACTAGGACTTCTGCTCAAGCTCAACCTGGTGTCTTATATCGTGATTTTGAGCCGAGAACTTTAAAGCATGGAGCATTGATGCCTAGTTATCCTGCTTCTAGAGATTTAGCAAGTATTGGTGGAATGGTGGCTAATAATTCTGGTGGTGAAAAATCCCTGGAGTATGGAAAGACTAAAGATTTTATTAATGAGCTTAAGGTTGTCTTTTCTGATGGGGTTGAGCGTCTGGTTAAGCCTATTAATAAGAGTGAGTTAGATGTGCTAATGGCAAAGGATGATTTTGAAGGTCATGTATATAGCGAGATCTTTAAATTATGCGAAGATAACTATGATCTAATTAAGGCAGCTAAGCCAAATGTAAGCAAGAACTCAATGGGCTACACGCTTTGGGAGGTGTGGGATCGAGACAGTGGTATATTTGACCTCACTAAGCTAATTGTGGGTAGCGAAGGCACGCTTGGGTTTGTGACCGATATTAATTTTAGACTTGTACCAGCTAGGCCTCATTCTGGTTTATTGGTCCTATTCTTAAAAGATATCGATAAACTAGGAGAACTTATACCAACAGTATTAGCTCATAAGCCAGCTACATTTGAGAGTTTTGACGACCAAACCCTTTTGCTATCTATTCGTTTCATGCCTAGTTTCTTAAAACTTCTTGGATGGAAAAGATTTATTAAGTTACTAATTAGTTTAATACCAGATGGCTGGCAGCTATTACGAGGTATACCTAAATTAATACTTATGGTTGAATTTAATGGACAAACGGAAGACGAAGTAAGAACAAAAATAAAAAATCTGCATAGTGAGCTTAAGGGACTTAAGGCCAAATATGAGATTAATGGTTTTGAAGAAGACGCTACTGAAGGAAAAAGTGAGAAATTTTGGGTTATGCGGAGGCAGAGCTTTAACCTCTTAAGAAGCAAAGTTAAAGATAAGCATACTGCACCGTTCATTGACGATTTGGTGGTCAATCCCCAATATCTAGTAGAATTTTTGCCAAAGCTAAGAAAGATTATTAATAAATATCATCTTTTTGCGACAATTGCCGGGCATATGGGTGATGGTAACTTTCATATCATACCTTTAATGAAGCTTGAGAATAAGGCCGAAAGAGATACGCTTTTGCCTGCTATGAAAGAGGTTAATGATCTTGTTCTTTCTTATCATGGATCTTTGTCTGGCGAACATAATGATGGCTTGGTTAGAGGACCTTGGCTCGAAAATCAATTTGGAAAAGAGATAGTTGATCTGTTTCGACAAGCAAAACATATTATGGATCCACAAGAAATATTTAATCCGCATAAAAAAGCGAATGCAACATTTGAGTTTAGCTATTCTCATATTCGTGAACATTTCTAGTTTTTATTTAGCGCTAGCAGTATGCTAAAATAAAAATAAGGTTCGTGAGAGATAAATGATAAAAGTAAAAAAGAGATGGGTTATATTAGTAGGTGTGGTAGCGGTATTAGCTATCTCATATCTATATTTGCGAACTGTCAACATACCGGTTTTAGAACCTAAAGGCATAATTGCCGATAAAGAATTTAGACTTCTTTTGATTGTCACTGGAATTATGTTAATAATTGTTATTCCGGTTTTTGTATTACTCTTTTATATCCTTTATAGGTATCGAGACAGCAATAATAAAAAAACAAAATATAGCCCGGATTGGGATCATAGTCGGATAATTGAGGGGATCTGGTGGACTGTACCGTCATTAATGATTCTTGTTTTATCGATTATTACTTGGAGAGCTACTTATGCACTTAATCCATACAGACCTATAGCGTCAAAGAATCCACCATTAGTTGTTCAAGTAGTATCTTTACAATGGAAATGGCTTTTTATTTATCCTAAAGAAAATGTTGCTAGCGTTAATCGGCTGGTTATACCGGTTAATACGCCAATACATTTTTATTTGACCTCTGATGCTCCAATGAATTCATTTTGGGTGCCACAACTTTCAGGACAGATTTATAGTATGCCAGGTACGCGGACTCAGCTATATATCATGACTAATCAAAAAGGTGTATACAACGGTTGGTCGGCTAATATTAGTGGTGCTGGCTTTGCCGGTATGATGTTTAAGACTCAGGCGACCAGCTTGGCTAATTATACATCGTGGATAAATAAGACTAGAAAAAGTTCACCTATTCTTACCCTATCTTCATATAATAGACTTAGTAAGCCAAGTTCGTACGTTAAACCAAGATATTATTCATATCCCAGTGCAAATTTGTTTAATGATATTATTTTAAAATACAGAGTTCCTAATTTTTCTTATAGGAAGGTAGTTTAAGATGATAATGGGAACTATATTTGCTAGTTTTTGGCTGGGTAAACTCAACTTAAAAGCATTACCTCCAAACTATATTCAAATGGGCGGTGCAGTCATGATTTTATCGATACTTTTAGGTTTATTGTTATTTATAACAGTTACTAAGAAGTGGAAATGGCTATATAGGGAATGGTTAACTACTCAAGATCCAAAAAAGATTGGCGTGATGTATATTTTAGTAGCTTTAGGTATGTTATTAAGGGGTGGGGCTGATGTGGCGCTATTAAGGACGCAACAATCAATATCTGTCGGCCACAATATGGGTATCTTAAGTGCTAGTCACTTTCAGCAAATTGTTAGTGCTCATGGTACGATTATGATTTTCTTTGTAGCTATGGGATTAATGTTTGGTATTATTAATTTGATTGTCCCTTTACAGATAGGTGCTAGAGATGTTGCTTTTCCTTTTTTAAACGCTACGAGTTTTTGGTTGTTTTTTGCAGGTATGATCTTAGTTAATGCTTCGCTAGTATTAGGAGATTTTGCAGCAACAGGCTGGTTAGCTTATCCACCGCTTAGTGAACTTAGATACAGTCCAACGGTAGGTGTCGATTATTGGATATGGAGTTTAGAGATTGCTGGAGTAGGTAGTTTAATGGCGGGTATTAACTTTATTGTAACGATATTGAAAATGCGAGTTAAGGGCATGAGTTTTATGAAAATGCCAATGTTTGTTTGGAGTGTGCTTGGCTCGATGTTTTTAGTCGCTTTTGCCTTCCCTATACTAACCGTTTGCCTAACCTTGTTAGCGCTTGATCGAGATCTAGGAACTCATTTCTTTACTGCTGGTGGTGGTGGCAATATGATGATGTACGTTAACTTAATTTGGGCATGGGGACATCCTGAAGTGTATATTCTGGTATTGCCCTCATTTGGTATCTTTTCTGAAATTGTCGCTACTTTTTCGCGAAAAAGGTTATTTGGCTATACATCCATGGTCTGGGCCATTGCGGCGATCGTACTATTGTCATTTACCGTTTGGTTACATCACTTTTTTACTATGGGAGCAGGATCAAATGTCAATGGTTTCTTCGGGATCATGACGATGATTATTGCTATACCGACTGGAGTTAAAATATTTAATTGGTTGTTTACTATGTATAGGGGAAAAATTAAGATGGATTCACCGATGCTGTGGTTTATTGGCTTTGTGGTGATATTTACGATTGGCGGTATGGCTGGAGTATTAATGGCTGTACCACCAATTGACTTTCAGTTACATAATAGTTTGTTCTTAATTGCACATTTTCATATGATGATTGTCGGGGGTGTATTATTTGGTGATTTTGCTGGTATATCTTACTGGTTCCCGAAGATATTTGGTTTTAAGTTAAATGAACGTTTAGGGAGATTAGTCTTTTGGCTTTGGTTTATTGGTTTTTTGGTAGCCTTTATCCCGCTATACATCTTAGGATTTATGGGTGCTACTAGGCGACTGGATCACTACAGCGCCGGTTTGGGATGGCAGGCCTTGTTTATTGTGGCAGCGATCGGTACGGTATTAATTGGTTTAGGCGTTGGCGTACAAATATTGCAAATTGTAATAAGTGTTAGAGACCGGAAGAAACTTCGCGACACAACTGGCGATCCCTGGGATGGCCGTAGTTTAGAGTGGTCAACACCTTCGCCGGTGCCAGTTTATTCTTTTGCTAGGCTGCCACACGTTACCGAGAGAGATGCGTTCTGGGTTGCTAAAAGACATAAAATTAAAGATAAAAGTTCATACGAGGATATAGTATTACCTAAAAATACTCCGTTATCGATGGTTATAGGGATTAGTGCTTTTGCGACCGGCT
The DNA here is from genome assembly GCA_027365445.1 of Candidatus Saccharimonadota bacterium. Lineage (GTDB taxonomy): Bacteria > Patescibacteriota > Saccharimonadia > Saccharimonadales > UBA4665 > JAJZWH01. The sequence continues at coordinate 16,889 of DAHXNJ010000057.1, forward strand.
TTGGAATAGTTTGGCATATATGGTGGTTGGCGGTAGTCGGATTATTAAGTGTAGTAGTGACGATTATTGTTCGATCGATGGATGAAGATACTGAATATACAATACCGGCTAGTGAGGTTAAAAAAATGGATCGACAACTTAGGGCAGAGGGAGGATTAAGATGAGTAATCCTATGCCTGGCGTAGAAATAGCTAATACTAATAAGTTGATAGCAAAATATGATAATGAGACTAAAACTATCTTTGGTTTTTGGGTCTATATTATGACCGACTGTGTGTTGTTTGCTAGTCTTTTCGCAGTCTTTGCAGTTTTAAGAAACAATACTTTTGGTGGACCCTCTGGTGCTCAATTGTTTAGTTTACCCTATGTTTTAGCCGAGACACTGGTGCTACTTAGCAGTAGTTTTAGTTGTGGGCTAGCTGTTTTGAGTGCTCAGAAACGTCACAAGAATCATGTTATTTTTTGGTTTTTAATAACATTTATTCTAGGAGCAATCTTTCTAACTCTTGAACTAAACGAATTTCATAAGTTTATCGCTATGGGAGACAGCTGGCGTAGAAGCGGTTTTTTGTCATCTTACTTTACTCTAGTAGCAACACATGGATTACATATTACAATTGGCCTAATTTGGATGGCTGTAATGATCGGATATATCATAAAAAGAGGTATTACCGATGGAGTACTTAAACGTATAAGGTTAATAAGTCTTTTTTGGCATTTCTTAGACGTTGTCTGGATTTTTATTTTTACTATCGTATATCTATTTGGAGTATTAAAATAAAATGAACGTTTCAAATAACAAACATGAACATCTAGATGTATTGGTTTCTTCTCATCAGCCTGAACCATCAACACTAAAGAACTATATTATTGGTTTTACTAGCTCGGTTATACTTACTATGTTTGCTTATCTTGCGGTTACTCATCAATTTGCTGGTAAATGGGTGATGATAATAATATTGGCTATCTTGGCCATGACTCAATTTATAATTCAGCTAATATACTTCCTGCATATTAATCAGGAGTTTGCGCCTAGGCTTAAGCTTATAGTCTTGTTATCTATGTTAACGGTGGTTGTTATATTAGTAGGGGGATCTATTTGGATTATGAATAATTTGAATGGACGAATGATGGATACTAAGGCTATGGAACAGTATATGAATTCTCAAAATAGTCTATGAGCAAAGTTGGTTTGTGTTACCAATTGGCTAAGCCGGGCATTATTTATGGAAATCTTTTAACTGCTATTGCTGGATACTTAATGGCTAGTCATCTAAGCATTAACTGGAGTTCGTTTATAGGGATGGTAATTGGGTATTCGTTTGTTGTTGGTTCAGCCTGTGTATTTAATAACTTATATGATCGGGACATTGATCGGATTATGAAGCGAACATCTAAAAGACCATCAGTTCAGGGAGATATTAGCTTAAAAGAAGGATTAATTTTTGGTACAGCGATACTTATAATTGGGTTAATAAGTTTAATCTTATTTACTACCCTTCTCTCTTTTATTATTGCCAGTATTGGATTTTTAATTTATGTACCAATATATACGTATCTAAAAAGAAAAACGCATTTAGCGACGCTAGTTGGGGCGTTATCTGGAGCAATGCCTATATTGGGTGGTTATCTTGCGTATTCGGCTAGATTTACTATTGGTTCCCTGCTTATATTCTTGATGATGTTTTTTTGGCAAATGCCTCATTTTTATGCAATCGCTATTTTTAGACTTAAAGATTACCAAAAAGCAAAGGTTCCGGTATTGCCAGTGGTTAAGACAATAGACTTAACAACTTATATGATGATTGGATTTAGTCTACTATTCCTTATAAGCGTTGTTTTGTTGTATATAAACTCTAATTTTAGTTTGTTTTATTTAATTATCTTAGGTTTCAGCGCATTAGCTTGGTTAGTCATAAATATCCTAGGCTTATTTGTTAAAATAAAGTCTAAATGGGCCAGACAGTCTTTTTTTGCTTCCTTAGCAGTCGTTCTGATTATGTCTATTATGATAGCAAATCGGTAAAATTGAGTTCGGTTGCTCGAAATATTAATTAATCTTATACTTAATGAAGTAATATTATAGAAATAAATGCAACCAAATAATCCTATCCCTGGTCACGATAATGATCTAAATGAGAATAAGCCTGCTCAAACTGATCAATCCAATTCTTTTGTGCTAAATAAGCGCACTTTGCTTAATTCGTCGAACTCTGCTCAGACCAATGATGTCTCAGCTTCAGCTTCTATAACATCTACTGTATCAAAGGGTTCGAGTCAGAAGAAAATAAATCCGTTAACTAACGCTATGCCAGTAATTGAAAGCCTGCCGCCAACTACTGTGAGTAATTCTGGAAACGATTATGCACCATCAGTAGCGCAGCCTATCTCTAATCAAGATAATGTAATAACTACTGAGCAGCCCGCTATTTTGCCTCAAGTAATAGTATTTAATGAGCAAGTAGCTCAGCAACCAATAGATACTAATCAGGCGGTATTTGGTCAGGTTGTTAATGATAACCATCAGCCTAATAAAAATAAAGTAATTAAAGAAAATAGCTTTTTAAGAAAAGCTTTATGGATAGTAGGATTGTTAGTTATAGTGGGGATTGGTATTGGTGGTTATTTTGCTTATGTCGCATACCAAAATAGACCGACGCATGTTTTTAGTGAGGCCTTAAGTAATTCTTTCCATCAGACAGTGTTTAGTGAAACGACACAAAATTCCCATAGATCAATTGATGCAATAAATTCGAAGAATATTATAGCTTACTACTCATCTAAACAAGTTTTTGGTCAGTATAATTTCATTACTGATGTTTATAGCTCGAATAACATGACTTATGTTAAATATTTAAGAATTGGTAAAACCAATACAGTTAATAATAAGTTTGCGGGTATTCTTAATAAATGGGTATTGCTCTCTAGTAAAGGTGATTCAATTAACCAAAATTCTTTAGTATTTGCCGCCCTTAATAGTGCACCTAGTCTAACATTGGGAGATTGGATTGAAGGTAATTATACGACTAGTCAAACAAAGACTATCTTAAGCTATATTGCTAATCATAATATTTATAGCTTTAATCCTAAGAGTGTTAAAAAGACTATAATCAATAACCAAGAGACCTTAGATTATCCAGTCAGCATTAAGCCATTGGCGATTGAAAGCTACAATAAGATGGTTGCTCAAATGTTAGGAATGAGCTCCCAGCAGCAAACTGCTATTGTCAATAACTTATCTACTAGTGGTATAAATAAACTAAATGTATACATTAGTCTAGTTAATCATCAGGTGGTTAGGACAGTTGCTAATTCGAATATTGGACTTAGTGGTAGTACGATTATTAATTATGCTTATAATAACCAAGTGCATTTTCCCTCACAACCAAAAGCTCAAATATCCAAAAGTGTATTCTTAAATGACTTGAGTAAGAATATTCAACAGCTATCGGCTGCAAGCTTAGGGTCAACAAATACTAAACCTTAATCTGCATTAAAATCTACCGTTACTGTTGTTCCATGATGTATTTGGCTAGAAATCGTTATATTGGCTTTATGTAGATCGGCTATTAATTTAGCAATAGATAGACCTAGTCCAAAACCATTATTGCCATTTCTGGCATTATTAGCTCGATAAAATCTATCAAAAACGTGCACTAAATCGCTAGCGTCAATTCCGTCACCGGTATCCTCTATTTTTATGTATGGCTTGGCGTTATTACTACTAATTCTTATTTTAACAATTGAATTTTTATGACTATATTTAATAGCATTATCTAGAAATATAACTAATAATTGCACTAAACTATCATGATCACCTTTGATCGTTAAAGGTCCACCAGTTAAACTTAGTTCTATTTTCTTTTTTGTTGCCATTGGCTTTATGTGATCAATTGCTTCAGACGTAATTTCGTTTAAATCTAACTCAATAAACTGTTGTTGGAGTTCTCCAGCCTCTAATCTAGTTAGTTTTAGTAGGTTATTAATAAGATTCTCTAGTTTTGAAGCTTCTTCTATATTGCTAGTTATAACTGAACGTAGTTCTTTAACGCTTAAGCTGTCATCCATTAGGGCTACTTCAGATTCCATTTTTAATGCAGTCAGCGGAGTACGTAGTTCATGCGATACATCGGCTGTAAAATTCTTTTGTTGTTCATGGGCTTCTTCGATTGGTCTTAGCGTTTGTCTAGCTAAAATGTAACAGATAAAACCTGCACCTATTAAGACAAATAAGTTTGTGAGGATTAATTCATCTAGTAAACTTCTTTTGCCAGCTTTTAAGTCAGAAGGATTTGGGGTAGCAAAAGATGTGCCGTTAAATATTGGAAAGGCAGTCGATAGTTCTTTGGATACTCGATCAAGTCCAAAGGCTAAATTACTTGATCCAACCTGGTAGACGACACTACTAAAGATCAAACTAATGACCATTACGACGCATAGGTATGAAACAGTTAATTTAAAAGTGGCGTTTTTAAACATTATTAGCTATTCCTATATAATTACCTGTATATATTAGTGGCTTAGCTTATAGCCAAAGCCTCTAACCGTATTTATTAGTGGTGGCTGATCAGGAAAGGGTCGATCGATTTTTGCTCTTAAATAGCCTATATATACTTCAACCGTATTAGGCATAACAATAGCATCTTCATTCCAAACGTGATTGATGATCATGTCTTTAGTCAGAATCTGTTCAGCATGCCTAAGAAAATATTCTAAAAGGGAGAATTCTTTATTTGATAGCTTAATAGTTTGGCCGTTGCGCTTTACTTCATATTTGGCGGGATCGAGTGAAAGTTGTTCATAGGTTAGTAATGTGCCGTTACTGATTGGTGGTCGTCTTAATAAGGCTTGCATTCTAGCCACTAGTTCTGAGAAAGAAAAAGGTTTTATAAGATAGTCGTCTGCACCTGAGTTTAGCCCTTCTACCCTGTCGTCAATACTTCCTCGAGCAGTGAGAATAAGAATTGGTGCTTTTTGACCTTCAGCTCGTGCTCTTTTGGCAATTTCGATACCATCAATACTCCCTGGTAGCATACGATCAAGGATAATAATGTCATAATCTGGATCAATAGCATAACTAAGGCCAGTATCACCGTCATTAACGATATCTACTGCATAACCTTTAAGTTCAAGTCCTCGTTTAACTGCTTTTGCGATTTTTTCTTCGTCTTCTACAAATAATACTCTCATATTTACAATAGTATATTCTTATGATTGAAAAATAGCTGTAGCTTAATGATTTGTATCTAGCGTTTATTGTTCATCTGTGCGTCTTATCTCAAAACCATTTTGTTCGAGCAGTCTTAGAATGCCTACTACTGCGGCTAATATTTCTGGACTTTTCCATTGATCGCATTCAGGAATAAGGTATGAAGCTAGACGAGTATTTGCAAGGGCGTAGGCTATTGGTTTTCCTCCAGCTGTTTCGGTAACTATTTCTAAAGTAGTCTTTTTAGGGTTGCCGTCTTGGTTTACTGGCTGTAATGTTTCAATTGACATAATCTGTTTCTCCTAATTTAAGCAAAGTATATATAGGCTATATGATCTAAGCAAGCATAACCATATTTGTTTGTTATAACTTTAGTTTGTCTCTAGCATGTGTAGCTAACATTATTAGAAATAAAATGCCTAAGAAAATAATAAAGACACCCCTGTCGATTATATTGGCAGCCAGGATAGCGTTGGTTGAAAAATGGTGTAATTGTCTGGAGAATTCTAGAAAAGCTTCTCTGAATCCTATTGCTCCAGGGGTAAGTGAGACAAAAAGTGAAAAATTGGCAGCTCCTGTATAGCTTATTACTCGTCGAATAGTTGACGGAATTTGTAGGCTATTTAGTTCTATGCCGTAGATTAAAGCTTGCATTGCGAGTTGCCCTAAAGTTAGCAAAAAGAGTCTTAGCATTTTTGTCTTGGTAAGATTAAAAGTTAATTGTCTCCCTTTTTTAGTAAATCTTTTTTTAGCTAGATAAATAACTAGGTAGCTAATTATCGCAGCCATTATTGATGCTGGTAAGGCTAGCCACCAATAAGAACTGGCAACAAATAGAAATGCCGCACTAATAATCGCGTAGAATGCATAATAGATCAAGCTAGCAAAAATATACGAAGTTATAGGGACCTTATGTCGTTTTTTTAAATAACCGGCCCTTACGCCAGGACCACTTTGAAGCGGTAAAAAGAAGTTGGCTAGGGTTGAGTAAATGCTCAAGAGCATATTCTCCTTATTTCCTAATCGATCGCCACATAAGCTTAGGGTAGTGTTATATATTTCCATCCACCATAACATCATAATTCCATAACATAAGATCAAGACCGTGATTAACCATGGGTTTGTTCTTCTTAAGGTATTGATTATTGCTGGATGGTCGTTTAAATAAAAACCAAAGAAAGCAAGGATAGCTATCAGTAGTAATATACCGACTATGGCTCTTATCTTTTGCTTATTTTTCATCACTGTTATTACTATAACCTAAAAAATCTGTTATATAGGTTACAGTCTATTAAAAGCAAATGGCTATATAGTAAGTTTTAGATAAGTTATATTTATATTTTTTATTAAGACTAATTAAAAATTAGATAAATTTTAAATAAGTAAGGAGTATTAATAATATGCCTAGAAAAATTAGATCAGCAAAAACTGACTTATCCTTACTGGTTGTTAGATATAATGAAGAGAATCGACAACGGTTGCAAAAGTATTCAAGAGGAGTTGTTACTAAAACAGCTAGAAGCAATCGACGATTAACTAGTTATAAAAGAGTCTAGCGAGTACACTTAGTAATATATGGACAATTACGCAAAATTAGTAAATGAATTTGTAGGTAAATACTCTACTCGGACCTACCGTAAGGGGGAGATTATTATTTTCCAAGGAGAAGCACCACGATGCACATTTATTATAAAAAGTGGAGTAGTTAAAGCATATAACTTAAGTATTCATGGTGATGAGAAGCCGGTAGGTTTTTTTACTGATAGTGATAGTTTTCCCGGTACTTGGACATACGATAAAGTACCAAGTGCAATTTATTACTATGAGGCTTTTTCGCCGGATTGCACTGTCTACTTAGTGCCAAGAAATGACTATGTTAATTTTGTTAAATCTAATCCGCAAATGGTTTTAGCTGAGCTTGATAAGTATATAAATAATGAACTAAGTCTATCGATGCAACTTAATGCCCTTCAACACTCTCGAGCAAACGAAAAACTGATGTATACTCTGCACTATCTATCGATTACGCATGGTAAATTATTAAAAGATAAGGTACGGGAGATTAAGCTACATCTAACTCATCAAGATTTTGCTAATCTTACTGGTTTAACAAGAGAAACAGCTGCAACTGAACTTAATCGGCTAAAACATCAAGGTGTAATTAATTACGGTAAGAATCAGCCTTATACCGTAAATTTAGAAAAGCTTCAGCTAATTTTAAATGATCAATATATTGCTGAATTAGATCCTAAAACGGATAAAGTTTTAATTTAAGCTGTTTTTTATAAGAGTTTCTCTGCTTTAAGATATATGGGTGTAGCTAAATGACTATTGAGCTTTATTAAGTTAGTTGAGACTAAGCTGCCCATTATTTGCTTTTAAGGTATCATTGACTACTTTTGATAGGTTTTGAGGAGCGGTCCATGATTTAATAATACAGCGAGTTGCACCAAGGTTATAGGCTTTCGTTACTTCGGGAGAGTTCTCCATATTAGTAAAGATTAATACCTTAACTTTGGAATGATCTTTTAATTCATATTTTTCTAGTAATTCTAGGCCACCCATAATAGGCATTAATAGGTCGAGTAGTATTAAATCTGGTGTATAGTCCTTTAAAATATTTAAAGCCTCTTGTCCATTAAACGCTACTTTAACTTTGTGTTTCTCACTCTCTAATATTACCTTATAGGCTGCGTTTAAGTCTTTGTCGTCTTCTACTATTAGTATGTTAGCCATAATTTATTAATTTACCCCTTTAGCACACATTATGCCATAGATTATATCTTTTACTGTCTATTTATTAACTGCTTTAGATTTTATTATCTGAGGGAGCATCGGTAGTGAGACATAAAATGTCGATCCTTTGTTCTCTTCGCTATCAAACCAAACCTCCCCTCCAAGTTCTTTAATTAATCCTTTGGCCAAGAATAAGCCGAGACCGGTACCTGATGTCTCTTGTTTAACGACATTCTCAGCCCTGAAAAATTTAGTGAATACACTGTCTTTAGAATTTTCCGGTATCCCTACTCCAGTATCAGCAACGCTCACGATGACTTGAGTACCCTTCGATTTTGTTTCTATTGTTACTGTGCCACCACTATTAGTATATTTTATGGCATTACTTACTAAATTTCCGATTATCTCTTTTAATACCACGGCATCAGATATTATTTTAATTTTATTTTTTGGTTTAATTATTTTTAGCTTAATATCTTTATCTATAGAGGCTAATTTATATTCAGCAGCTATTTCATCAACTAAATCTGTTATTGTCACTGGTTTTTTTGCTACCGCTACACTGCCGCTTTCTATTCTAGTTATATTTAAAAGAGTACTAATCGTTTCATTCATCCTGTTAGATGCTGAGATGATTGTTTTTAATGCCTTTAATTGTGAACGGTTAATAGGGCCCATAAAGCCATCGATCAACATATGTGAATAGGTTTTTATAGCCGATAAGGGAGTTCTAAGTTGGTGCGAGGCTAGAGATATAAAATCACTTTTCATTTTGTCTATTTCATATTCTTTAGTTATGTCTCGAAATATCTCAATACAGCCTACTGGTTGATCTTTGACCATTATTGGCGATACAGTTATTGCCATCGGCACAAGATTTCCATCCTTTGTTTTATAATGAACTCTTTCAGATATGATACTACCCGCAACAAAAGATCGGGTGATGGGACGGTCAATGAGGGGTATTGCTCTACCGTCTTCGTCGTAGGCAATAAAAAGTTTAGGAAACCACATGCCTATAGTTTCTTCTTCGGTATAGCCTAATATTTCTATGGCAGTTGGGTTGATACGAGTAATTCTTCCAAATTCATCTGTTGTTACAGCACCATCACCGATACTATTAAACAATACTTCAGCAAGTGCTCGCTGACCTTCCAAGCCGTATGACATCTTTTTCTGTTTCATCCATAAATTATTATACAATTTATTTTGCAAGCTTAATGTCTATTTTTTCGCTAACAAATTATGAAAAAGAATGGTAAATTAAAAAATAAATCTTTTTTAACGGATGTTATTTTTAGTAAGTATCAATAATTTGGTCTTATAATACAAGGTAAATGTTTTAAAGGTTATATAAAAGACTGGAAATTATTAATGATTAATCCAAGCTTCGAAAGTGTACCTGATTCAAAAACAGAGCAAGCCGTTAGAGAGATATTATATCGACCGGATCGATTTACTTTTTATTTAATTCAGGATATTGATGAGCTAGATTCGGGTGATACTATCGAATATCCGGTTCTGACTAATGTTATTGCGGCATATCCCACTTTTAATAATGATGGTTTAGGCTATAAGTGGGTTCATGCTGGCGATAATGTATTGTGTGCCGATTTGCAAAAAGTGATTGAAATGTACCCAAGTCATATTGATGATTTACAAAATCAAGAATTAAATGATTTATTAAATATTACAAAAATAATCAAAGGTTTTAGCAGTTTGGACGAAATGAAGGAGCTTTATATTAATCGGGCATCTAAGAAAGGGTATTCTTCTCTCGCTGCTTATATAACCTTAAAGATGGTAGATTGCGATGATCTTATAGGGGCAGTTGCCTTGCCTAAAATAATAAACCAAGAAATTCCTCTTTATATTAGAGAAGGTGTTGTTTCATTGTTACCACAATTAAATGAATTTGCAGAAATATTACCTGAAGACGAAATTGGATATTTTTGGGCATTAATAAAATCAATCCTAGCTAATGATAGAGAAGGACTAAATCATGGGCTGGTCTTAGCTTCTAGTTTCCTGCCAACTAGTAAGCAATTGAAGGAATCGTATCTATTTTGGAGTTAAGTATACTAGACGTAAGCTACCCTTAAGGTAAATAGCCTAAGCCTAGATTGACATATATCATCAGGAGTGTTGCTATATGATCATGGTTTTATTAATTCTTATTATTGCTTTGGTAGCTCTCATCTATTCAGGAAAGAAAAAGAACTGGCATAAAGGTGAAGTGAAATTAGTTAGTTATGTTATTACACCACCAGCCTTTGACGATGGATTTCAAACAATCGATAAGTTTTATTTAGCCTTAATTGAAATAATCAACTCGAATAAAAAGAAAAGTCAGCAACGATCAGCAATGTCATGCGTACTTGAAGTTATTGCAACCAAGCAAGATGGTATATTGTTTATGATTAGCTGTCCTCTTGAAATTAGTGAGAGCATTAAGAGTCATCTAATAAGCTATTGGCCTAGTCTACAGATCAAGAAGATACGAAAAGGTAAAGGTTACGAATCGGGGCGACCTACGTTATATAAGATTAGTGAATGGAAGATTAACAATAATTCTTATAATAATCAACATACTGAAGGATGTTTAAACTTTATCTATGGAGCTATGTCTGGACTGCACGATAATGAGCTTGTAGGCTGGCAAATTATTATTAGTCCGCTTAATCTTAATTATTACCTAAAAAAGGTTATATCTAAAGTTGTTAAGATAGGCGTAAGTATTGGTCACTTATTTTTTAGTATTCTCATAGGCAATGGCTTTGGAGATATGACTAAAAATAATAGATTTAAGGCAGCTGTAAATGGACCAGATAATATATCTAGGCCAAAAATAAATATTAGCATTAGGTCACTTTGTGCCTCTACTAGTAAACACAGGCTTAATAGTTATGCTATGACCATTGATTCTGCTTTAAGAAGCAGTGGCTTATCCAAAAAACTAATTATAAATAAACCAGAAGCGCTAAGAAGCTTCTTTATAAAAAAAGCAGCAGCTTTAAAGCCAGTAAATGAACAAGACCTTTTACGGCTATATTATTTTCCAGAGTTATCCCAAAAACCACAAGAAGATTTGAATAAGACCCATAGTAGCGTGCTCACTCCCCCTACGACAATTAAAAACAAAAAGAAAGTGGAAGTAGTATTGGGTATGAGTAATTCAACTAAACCGTCTTATCCTATAGCCTTGAACAATAGTGAGCGCCAGAAACACTTATATATAATCGGTGGAACAGGAATGGGAAAATCAACTATATTAGGATATAGCTTTGTTCAAGATATGTTATCTGGCAAAGGGGTTGCACTTATCGATCCTCATGGTGATTTAGCGCAGGATATGCTTGGTTATGTGCCTAGTAATCGGCTTAAGGATGTAGTATATATAAATCCTTCAGATATTAAATATCCAGTAAGTATAAATTTATTAGAACTAGATAATAAATTGAATGCTGAAGAGCTAGAAATTGCTAAAGATTTTATCGCTGAGAGTATTGTCTCTATTTTTAGAAAAGTATTTTCCGAAGATGAAAGTGGCGGTCATCGTGTTGAGTACATATTACGTAATGTCATTCATACTGCCTTCAACGTACCCAATGCTACGCTTTTTACTTTAAATAAGCTGTTAACTAATGATACGTATAGAGCTGGAGTTGTTGCTAAGCTTACTGATGATAGCTTAAAAGATTTTTGGTATGGTGAATTCAATAAAGCTGGAAGTTATCAACGAGTGAAGATGATAGCTGGCGTAACTGCTAAACTAGGTAGATTTCAAAGATCTATAGTGAGTCGTAGAATGCTTGATCAGCCGAGTTCATCGATAGATTTTAATAGCTTAATAAATGAAGGTAAGATATTGATATGTAATCTTTCTAAGGGATTGATAGGTGAAGATACTAGTGCTCTTATAGGTATGGTTATTTTAGCAAAATTGCAACTAGCGGTATGGCAAAGATCTTTAATAGAAGTTAATAAAAGAAAACCCTTTTATTTGTATGTTGATGAGTTTCAGCAATTTGCCTCCCCTACTTTTTCCTCACTCGTAAGTGAATCAAGAAAATTTGGCCTATTTTTAACTTTGGCAGAGCAAACTTCGGCTTATCAAAATGAGAAAGAGTCTAATATACTTTTGGCTAATGTGGGAAATATTATTTGTTTTAGAACCTCGTCTGAAATTGATGCTAGATTAATCGGTCCTATTTTTGAACCATATTTAAACAAATTAGATTTTATAAATCTTGAACCCTATAAGTTTTATATGCGACTATCTAGTGAACTGACAAATGAGCCATTGTCTGGAGAAACTATTAAAATTAAATCTAAGAGTAATGTTAAAACTTGCAAAAAAGTTATTGAGTCGTCTAGATCAAATTATGCTAGAAAACATGAAGAAATTCCTGTATTGGTAAGTAAGAAAATAACAGATCGCGTGCCAATGAAATACAACAATATGGATTAAAGGTATTATTTTTTGTATAATCCATAACTGGCTGTACGTAGTTAAGATATATTAGGGCGTGGCCAAGTGGTAAGGCACCAGGTTTTGGTCCTGGCACTCGGGGGTTCGAATCCCTCCGCCCTAGCCA
>DAHXNJ010000024.1 GCA_027365445.1 Candidatus Saccharimonadota bacterium
AGTATTGGTCACAGCTCTTTGAAGTATTACCAGCACCAATCTACGTAGTCTGTGATGGCCAAAAAGGCATGTTGTATGCCCTAAATACCCTTTGGCCAGACACAGTAATCCAACGCTGTCGTTTTCACGCTTGGCTCAACGTTAAAACCAAGCTGACGTTACACCCAGAGTCAGAAGCTGGACAACAACTACTCGCCATAACCCGAGACTTATTACAAATTCACAGTAAACGAGAAGCTAGAATCTGGAAACAGAAGTTACGACACTGGTTTAGGAAACACCACGACTACATTGAGCAACGAACAATTACCCAGGAGCCGAGAAAAGGCCAAAGAAAATGGCACTACACTCACTACAGAGTTAGAAGTGCCTATCGCCAACTACATAAGATTACTGATGATCTATTACGCTCCAGCTATCGCCCAAACCCACAATTACCAAGAAACACAAACTACTTGGAGGGTGGTATTAACTCACAAATACGAACGTTACTTAAAAACCATAGGGGCATGTCTAACGAGCATCAAATGAAGCTAATAGAACATTATCTTTATAGCCGAACCGAAGCTGCTGGAACAAAGCCAATTTCTAGACAAAAAGCTCCACGCAAAACGTTTTGAAAAGCTCCACGAAATGTCCCATTACTCACAATATTATATCTATTAAAGTTTATCTAGAATGGACTTGGTGTCTACTATTAGGGGAGTGGGACATTCATTTACCCGCGGCTAAAGCCGTGGCGCTCTGTCTACGACCACTTAGAGCATACAGATCAACCCCGTGTTTACTAGATGCTTCTTTTACAATCAAACCATTGCTTAGAAATATGACGTGTCAATAGCCTGAGTCGAATTGACCAAGAAATAAAAGACTCAAGCCACGTCCCTATAACGGTTAGTTTTTTTGGAATACCGCATACCACGTCTGAATATCCGTGCCGCCGTAACTTGGTCGTTATATAGATCATGAGCGACGTCTTCATTAAGTCTTTTTAGTTTGGCGCCGCCACTACTTAACTGAACCGCAGTCTGAACTAAGTCACTAGCCATTGCATGCGACGTCTCCGTTACGGCATATTTTGGAGGTCTAAACTCTATTTTATTGATAACTCCCGGATAAGCTTTGTAATGGCCTGCAGCACGATACAGCGATCGACGAAACTGGCTTATCTCAGCATCTTGAATTAATTGATGCTGCTTAGCAAGCTCAGTCAGTTTATCGACCGTCCATAACTGCCCTGGCAATAGGGAGTCTGCAATAGACAATACTTGATACATCGCCTTGATCTCGGTCTTTAGATCCCGCCAAGGCAATCTACCAGAGTAGACAGGATTATTTATTTTAAACTCATTCGGGTCAGTTATTACTTCAATGACCTTATCGTGCAATAACTGCTGCAGCCTCCTATGAACAAGCGTAGGCCGAGGATAGTCCTTATTAAATCCATGTTCTCCAATATTTATATCCAAAGGCTTTATGCCTTTTAGAATTCCATCTAGCAGTTTAAGGTTCGTGATCGGAGCAGCAATCATGCCGTGATCACCAGAGTTTGCCGCATTGGAAACCGACAAATAAGGTATTAGCGACTCATTATGTCTCTCTGCTACGGAAAGAAAAGCTCCAACAACCGAAAGCGCCTCAGGAATATTCTTAGGCACATAATTGACGGAATTATCAACAGTTTCCTTTGAGGCGAAACCATAGGAATAGTAGCTACTGGCGTACTGCCTGGCAAACCCTTTGCTCTCTTTGATGCCAGTGTGCCGCATGACCGCTTTACCAAGCTCCAAGGCTGTACAGGATTCCAGCTTAGCAAATTCTACGGCACTAATAGCTTTAGTATCCAAATTTGCCACGCCATTAATAGCCGCAACTGTAATTGCTTCCAGTTTCAGCGATTCATAAGACGACATGACTATATAATGACATATTATTTACAAGACACAATACTAAAATCTAAGCTCTAATATACTTGGCTAATCAACTTAATTATTAAAGCTGTTTGAGCTTTATTCTTTTTTCAAATCTTTCTTTGGAACAGATATAATTTTTTTCATCGCTTTATGAAACTTCTCCATAGGACTGCCTTTTGGGGGTTCTAGAGTCACCTTTTTGGGCGCATTAGGTAGTTTCTTCCTCGCTTTCATACTATGAGTTTATATCATGCCTTTCATTCAGCGCATAGTTTTGCTGTGACACACCATATTGAGGAGCGACATATTGGTAAAATAGAGCTCTGTGTACAGAAAGTCTATACTACAAACATGAAAAAGAAGACAACAAAGCAAACCAAGCTTCCTAAAACTACACCTGAATTTAAGCAAGCTATAAAGGAACTAGCTAGTACGCCACCTATTAGTAATAAAGAGCCAGTGAAGCGTAAGAAGAATAAATCTTAAAGTCCCCAGTATAAGCCGCAAACGAAAGCTATGATTTTATTGGGTTGATAAAGTATACAAGTGCCAAACGATATTAGAATTATTAGCAGTATTTAACCAATCTTAGGTATAATTAACCATGAATGAATAACAGAATTTTAGGTAATAGTGGTGCTAAGGTGTCGGAAGTTGGACTTGGCACCTGGCAAATAGGTGGATCATGGGGAGATATCAATGATGCGCAAGCATTGAAGATTCTTCGTCAGGCTGTTGATTCAGGCATTAACTTTTTTGATACCGCTGACGTATATGGAGATGGTCGTAGTGAAAGGCTAATCGGCGAGTTTCTAAAACAAACTAATTCTAGGGTATTCGTTGCAACGAAACTAGGTCGAGGTAGCAGTCCAGGATGGCCAGAAAACTTTCAGGCCAAAAATGTTAGGGCCCATGTCGAGGCGAGCTTAGCTCGCTTAGGGGTTGATGCGCTTGATCTAATACAGCTTCACTGCATACCAACTGAAGTATTACGGGAAGGCACAATCTTCGAAACATTACGCCAACTTAAAACCGAAGGATTAGTTAAGAACTTTGGTGCTAGTGTTGAGAGTGATGAAGAGGCTTTAATTTGTCTGCAGCAGAGCGGTCTTACGTCACTTCAGATAATATTTAATATTTTTCGCCAAAAACCAATCTCCACTATTTTTGATCGGGCTAAAACCCAAAATGTAGGAATTATTGCTCGAGTACCTTTGGCAAGTGGTTTGTTATCTGGCAAGATGTCCTTAGAGACTAAATTTAGTGCTACCGATCACCGTAACTATAATCGAGACGGACAGTCATTCAATGTTGGTGAGACTTTTGCTGGAATTCCGTTTGATAAGGGAATTGAGTTAGTAGATAACTTACGCACATTATTACCAAAAGACATGACCATGTCACAAGCAGCATTGCGTTGGATATTGGATTTCGATGCAATTACAACGGTAATCCCCGGAGCTAGTAGCGTTGAACAAGTTAGAGCCAATGTTTCAGCTAGTAATCTATCACCGTTAAGCCCTAAACTCCATCAGGCCCTAACAAAGTTTTATGATCAGTCGGTGGTGGCTAATATCCGAGGTCCTTACTAAAAACAGAGCTTAACCAAAAGCGGATTGTTAAGGATGCGCTTAGAGTTAAATTTCAGGATTCTAGCTCTAATATACTTGACTAATCAACCCATTAAACAGACTGAACTGATCTACTTATCTCATATATAATTTAATAAACCACATGTCGAAAAATATTGAAAAAACGGTATTTAAGTACACTAGAGTTTACGACCTAGAAGAAGTCGTTAAGCCAATCCTTTAACCTAAGATAAGTTTCTTTCGGATGAAGCGCATATGGTCATGACCTGGTACTTTAACCTCAATCAAGTTCACAGCTGTGGACGTAAAAGGAGCATTTTGCACCAAGAGAAAATCTTCTCTGTCTGATATATGTGGGGTATAACCGTCGCCTACCCAATCATCCTCTGTGAAGGTAGCACCCAGGCCCTTTAAGAGTTCATAGAGATCCTTATGGAGTTTTCTGAGCTCATCTAAGCCTTCTAGTTCATATACGACAGTATGCTTGGGCCCAAGTTCCATTTTCTTACCTGGCGTAAAAGATACAGACTGATACATTTTAAGTATTGGTTCGATTTTCTTGGCAAGATTTTCTGGTGTTTCAGATACCCAAAATCGATGCATTAATGTGCAGTGCATGGGGAGGGTATCGTAAGCTGCCCCTTCTTCTATTGGTTATTGGTGCTATTTCAAGCGCAAATAAATAACAGTGCTGAGCTTTTTGTTTATTGGTCATATTTTATATTATATATGCGCAGACAGTGAATCTTGAAATGCGCCATCCTTAAAGTAGACACTTCTGGCCATATCTTTTTAATAGCAATTGTCTTGTATTAAACTCAAATAATCGGTAAATCATTGCTGCGCCTCAGTAGTCCTTGACAATTCATTGTGGCTTTATAGGTTCACAATAGGAATATAAACGATATTCAAACTGCAAAAGCTGATCACCGAAAACAGGCTCCATAAATTTAGAAAACGCACTGCGTAGTGACGTTACCGTAGAGTGTACTTATGGATATGTCAGCATTTCAAAAAGCTTGAAATTGTCCATCCTAATGTTCCTTTGCCACATACGTTTTTATAGGTAAATTAAACACAATGCAAAATACTATATGATGTCAGCTAATTACTTAACACACTTAATACTTAAAATATTGCTATACTACACACTATAAAGAAAAGGAGGGATATGAGTATACTGACAGAAACCTATACAATGAACACGGGTGCAAAAATTCCGAAAATAGGCTTCGGTACGTGGCAAACACCTGATGGAGACATAGCCTACAATTCAGTTCTAAGCGCCTTAAAAGTTGGTTATCGCCACATTGATACTGCCAAAGTCTACGGCAATGAAGCCAGTGTCGGTCGAGCCATAAAAGATAGCGGAATAGCACGCGAGGACATTTTCCTAACCACCAAACTGCCAGCAGACATTAAAGACTCTAGTAAGGTTGAGGAAACCTTTCAAACTTCACTTTCTACACTAGGCCTAGATTATGTCGATCTTTACCTTATCCATGCGCCATGGCCTTGGGAAGAGCGGGGCAAAGACTATACCAAAGAGAATATTGAAGTCTGGCAGGAAATGGAAAAGATATATAACAGCGGTCAAGCGAAAGCTATAGGAGTATCAAACTTTAATATACACGACTTAACAGCTATCCTAAACAACGGAAAAGTAATACCAGCAGCCAACCAAATTCGTTGGTTTATTGGTTACACCGAGAACGACATTACAGACTTCAGTAAAAAAAAGAATATACTTGTTGAAGCTTATTCTCCACTAGCAACAGGTAGACTATTAGACCATGGAGAGCTTAAAAAAATGGCCGAAAAATATAATAAAACTGTCGCTCAAATTTCAATTAGATACTGTCTGCAACACGATACTCTTCCGCTACCAAAATCAACCCACGATGAATTCATTCAACAAAACGCTGATGTTGATTTTGAAATATCAAACGAAGACATGACCATTCTTGATTCTTTAAAGACCGAATAAGTCTACTTATCCTCATATTGAGGTAATTAAAGTAGAGGGTTTTCATAGATGAGATATATGTTTGCAAGTTAATCTTACTGAGCATAAGATTAGATCAATAGGACTAATAATTTTTTACTATGAAAATTGCAGTAATCGGCGCAAGTGGCAGAACTGGTAGGGTGTTCGTAGAACAAGCTCTATCGGCAGGTCACACTATTCGTGCTGGATATCATCATAAAAATAAAATAGTTGCAAATAATAATTTGACTGTAGTTAATTGTGATGCAACAAATGCCACTGATATTGCTAACCTACTAGCAAATCAGGATGCAGTAGTATGCTTAATTGGACATGTGAAAGGTTCTCGACCCAGGGTCCAGACAGATGCCACGAAAGTCCTAATAGATGCAATGCAGCAAAGTGATCTAAAACGAATAATTAGTCTAACAGGAACTGGAGTCCGCTTTTCTGAGGATAAAATTACGCTACTAGATCGTATCTTAAACTATACAATTAGCCTTATCGACCCTAACAGAGTTCAAGATGGACGTGAGCATGTGCAATTATTAAAACAAAGCAATTTAGACTGGACAGTAATTAGAGTACTTAAACTACAAAATACTCTTCCTAAACCCTTTCAACTAACTTTACATGGACCGACAAAATGGTGGGTAAGCCGCAATGAAGTAGCAAGAGCAATTTTACAAGTTCTAGATAATGGTACTTTCATAAAAAAAGCTCCAATCATCTCAAAGCTGTCGAACTAGAATTTTCACTAAATTATTGGCAGAGCTTCAACTGGTAAATGAAGTACGCTAGCCAACAAATCAATTTGCTGAAATTTACAATATTTTATTGGATCAAGATTACTGTCGTATATGCGATAATAATGGTCAAATATTATAGTTTCACCCTTAAAGTTCTTTGCCTGAGTTGGCTTATTGATCTTCTGAATAATCCATCCTTCAGGCTCTACGTCAAGTATACGTTTTATTTTGGCATAATGATTAAAAGCCATACGTTTAATTATAGCCTTCGTTCGACCAATACTTAATATGCTAATATCAAAAAACATCCCATATACCCTAAGGACTAACGCTAAAATAAATAAGAAGTATTTCTTGATATAATAGGACTAAATGAATCCCAACCGAGGTATGGGCATGAGAGGCATGCGGTCTTTCATGCGCGACCAATCCGTAACTAGTTATAAAGTAGCTCCGGGCGTAAAAAAACGTATCCTAAAATTTGCTGCTGCTTATAAAAAGCTACTCTTAGCTTTTCTTGTCTTAATAATCATTGACTCCGCCATTGGGGTACTTAACCCTCTAATATTAAGAGAAATTATTGATAAGGGCATTCTCGATCACCACACAAATCTAATAATTGAGCTAGCAATACTAGTGGCCATATTAGCAATCTTTGATGCTGTAATGGCATTTTTTGAGCGTTATATTTCGGCCAAAATAGGCGAAGGACTAATCTTTAATATGCGCACTCAGATTTTTAATCATATTCAGAAAATGCCTATCGCTTTTTTTAGTCGCACTCAAACAGGTGCCTTAGTAAGCCGGTTAAATAACGACGTCCTAGGCGCCCAAGAAGCTTTCACTGATGTTCTGTCAAATGTTATCGGCAATCTAATAAGCGTACTCTTTGTCTTGGTTGTTATGTTCTTCCTATCCTGGCAACTAACATTAGTCATTGTTGTGATTTTACCCATTTTCTTATTTCCAGCTCGCTGGCTAGGTCGTCGTCTACATGCTATTACCCTTGAAAGTTATAATCTAAATTCACTAATGAGTAATACGATGATTGAAAGATTTAACGTTTCGGGAGCAATGCTATCTAAGATATTTGGAGATCCTAAAAAAGAAGAGGGCACATTCAAAGAAAGAGCAGGCCGAGTTAGAGATATTGGTGTAACTCAGGCCATGTACGCTAGATTTTTGTTTATTGCCCTTATGTTAACTGCATCATTGGCTACTGCCATTACCTATGGATGGGGAGGTGTGATGTCCGTAAGAGGAGTCTTGTCGGTTGGTACTATCGTTGCTTTAACAGCCTACCTTAACCGTCTTTATGGCCCATTAACTCAACTTTCTAATTTTAATGTTGATATCATGACGGCTTTAGTTTCTTTTGAAAGAGTTTTTGAAGTCCTAGATCTTGAGCCATTAATTAAAGACAAAACGGATGCTATTAACTTAAGTTCTGGTCCTGCTAGTATTTCTTTTGAGCATGTTAGCTTCAAGTATCCAACAGCCAAAGAAGTCTCTTTAGCCTCGCTAGAATCAGTCGCCAATCTAAGTCGATCTAGTTCCAAAGAAGTTCTACATGATCTCAGTTTTATAGTTAAACCTGGCCAATTAGTAGCTCTAGTAGGACCTTCAGGAGCTGGCAAAACAACCATATCTCAACTTGTTAGCAGACTATACGACGCTTCAAGTGGTTCAGTAAAAATAAATAATATAGACGTTAAAGATGTCACGCTTAGTTCATTGAGATCAGTCATAGGTGTCGTAACTCAGGATGCACATCTTTTTCACGAAACAATTCGCGACAATATGCTATTCGCTAAGCCAGATGCCAAGGAAACGGATATCATCGACGCTTTAAAAAATGCTCAACTAAAAGATTTATTAGAAAATTTACCTGAAGGTCTAGATACTATGGTAGGGGAACGAGGCTACAGATTATCTGGAGGTGAAAAACAAAGACTAGCTATTGCCCGAGTTCTTTTAAAAGCCCCAGATATTGTCATACTAGACGAAGCCACAGCTCACCTTGACTCTGCTTCTGAACAGGCCATCCAAAAAGCCTTAAAAACTGCATTAAATAATCGTACATCCTTGGTTATAGCTCATCGTCTATCTACCATCAAAAGTGCCGATCAAATTCTAGTTCTAGAACACGGTCGCATTGTTCAGCGCGGATCACATGATGAACTTATTAAGGAAGATGGTCTTTATTCTCAGCTTTATAAAACCCAGTTCTTAAGTTAAACTTGTTAGATTAAGTCTTCTTTAAATTTTACTATTTTATCTAAATAAATGCTTAGGTTTATGAATGACTAACGAAATAAAAAAATAAATAATATTAACTATGCATTTTGCAATCAAAAATATATAAACCTGAACTATCGTCCAATTTTAGTTGACGTCGATCTATCTATATCTTACGATTAGTTTAATGAGTCCAAAACAATATGAATCATATAAAACATCACTAAATAACGAGCAAGAATCCATTTTATTTAAAAACATTAAAATATTCATTCACTCTGGATTAGCTGATAAGTATAACTATATTTTAAGCCTATCCATAAATGACCGAATAAAAGATTTAGAAAACTGGGATACAAAGACTTGGCCAGAATTGAGTAAAATAAATTTCGAATATAAAGCCCAAACAATAAAAGAAGAACAAAATATATCAAACTTTTTAAGGCACAACACTGAAGATGAAATATTAGAAAAGAAATTAGCCTTATCGACTGAACTACCTTTTGCTATTCAATCTTCATTAATGAAACGATCAGATGGAACTGTTCAGCAGATGCTTTCTATTATAAAAGTTAATCAAGAAGGAGATCCACTATCCTACTCAGATATACTCGTTGGCTTCATTCATCAAGAAGAAATTAATCCTAAAAGTATATTTATATCCGATGATGTTCAACTATGCCTAAATCTATATAATCAGCAGCAAGCAATCGGGCTAAAATATGACTACAATATTGGTCACGTTTATTAAAAATAACACTTTAACTAAGCTTACATTAAAAAAATCTATAACTTACTAACCAACTTTACTAATAATATTTGAGTCTATAAATAAACTTATTTATAGGTAAACATTTTTTGATTAAAAACGAATATTTAGCATGTGCTCTTAGTAGAAGTTTGCGGTGACATTTCTAAACCGAGCGACGCAAAATCTTCTTCAGTAAGTTTTCTACTCTTTGATCGATTTTTATTTAAATAAATTGCCATTCTATAGATCGTTAATAGTTTGCGGGTCTCTTCTTCCCATGTTCGTCCTTTAATCGAGTTTCTTCCTCTTTGACCCATGCGCATTCTTTGCTGAGGATTGTTTACTAAACTAATGACAGATCTACGAAATTCCTCAGCAGACTCATATTTCAATCCGGTAATGTCTTCTTTAACAAGTTCTACAAATGCACCCTTATTAGGAGTAACTACAGGCAATCCAGCAGCCATGCCTTCAAATAGAACTTGGGAGTAAGATTCTGCATCGCTAGTTAGGACAAGAATATCTCCATTTGCATATGCATTAGCTAATTCTTCTCCTTCTAATCGACCTGTAAATACCGCATCTGGAAGTAACTTTTGAAGACGTCCTTTTTCAGCACCGTCACCAACTACAACGATTTTAGTTCCCATAATACCATCAACAGCCTCGAGTCTATCTAAAGACTTTTCGGCTGCCAACCGCCCAGGAACTAATAACACTAATTCATCTTCTTTGACACCCCAACTTACTCTTTGATTAATAGCATCTTTAGTTGATCGCCGTTCAGGATTAAACATCGGGTCTATTCCATTTTTCAGCCTGACTAAATAGCTATCCGAAACATTACGTTCTTGAATATATTTATCCATAGCTTCAGAAGGGGAGTAATTAATATGAGCCTTACTATGCATCCGCTTCTCCTGTCTACAAATAAATTTATCAACAATGGGTTTAGCGATTTTCGGTGCTATGCTTTGGGCAGTCAACCTATTAAAGGTTTGAGCACCAGCTACTATTGGCATCTTCAACTCATAAGCTGCGTCTATAACACTACCCCCCAAAAATGCTAAGCCACAAGGACCTCTCATCGGAGTAGCTGCATGAACAATGTCATAATTACCTTCGCGCAATAACTTTTTTGCTCTTATGGCAGGATATAAAACACTCAAATGGAAATCTTCAATAAAGACAGATCCAGTTTCGATAATATTAACGCCAGGTAAAGGCCCCACCATCTCCTCGCTATAACTAGGCAAAAGGACGGTCAAATCATGACCTTCGGCAGCAATAAGAGGTGCGGTATGTTTAAGTTTATTTAATGGACCCGACATAACTGACGATTCTTGTCCTATTAATATTTTTAATCTTTCGGGTTGATCACTAAAAAGCTCCTCTGCCAAAGGATTGTAGGCAGTACATGCTTCTGGTTTTGCGATTTGAACTCTCTCTGTAGACATTATTAGAAAATATTATATTTAAGATTATTTGTCAAAAGCTAATTTCTTCGAATTTTTATTCTTTAGATACTATTCTAAAGAATCTTAATACATATATTATATAACAATGTTAGGACGATTAGCAAAATATATACTCGCACGTGTTTCTACCTATGTCCAATTAAATTCCACTTGCAGTAAATTATTTATAGAGTATGCTTTACCTATAATGAAAAGTGAGCGAGGTCAAGAGAATAAAACATCTACCCTTGTGCAACAAATACGCTTAGCTCATATACAACATCTTAGATGGATAGATTGCCCTTTAGATGAATCTCTGTTAAACGAAGAAGCAGCACTAGAAACTGATTTAAACGTTCCACATAATGAAATTAAGGAAAAAGCAAGCATAACCTACGCTAAGGGAACTATAGACATTAAAAATGTAGTTATTAAAGGGAAGCCCCAATAGTTAATTATAGGTATTGAATACTAAAATGGTAGAAATTTTTGCACCAAAAAATTTATTAGAGACATGTTTAGGCGTAGAAGAAGTGATTTTAAACAATCCACCTGAACTTCAGGATAAATTAGGCTTAGATTTCGAAGAAATGTTAGGTCAAAAAGTCGATTATTTTGGTGCTAATAAACTAGAAATAAATAGTCAACAAGCATTTGGTCTTCCAGACGGACTTACTGCAGAGAGCAATTTATGGCCAATAGTAGAATATGGTCAAGTCCGGGTACGCGCTTATTTATCTGGGGTACAATACTGGCGAATAGGAACTAAACCTCCAATCTTAGCCTGGATGACTGTCGAACCAAAGATTCACAAATTATGGAACGAATTAGATGCTCTTAGTTCCATAGATCCCGAGCAAGAATATGCTGTAGCAGATATAATCAAAGAAGAGTCATCAATAAGACGACCACTTTATTTTCCAGTCAGAATGATTAAATCGGTACTTGTTGCGGCTTAAATAAGCTAGTGTTCATAAACATTAATATTAGGAATCTTTATTAGGTGCATATTTATCCCCCTACATAAAACCTATGAGTGTGAAAAACAATTAAAACATTGGCTATTATTAACCTAAAAAGGTAACTTATTGAGTAGAAATACTTCCTCCTATAATTAAAGACATATTTTTTATTGTTGTTTATTTAATTATCAAAAATACAATAGTTTATTATCAGAGATAAAAAAACAATTTATCTATTTTTTTGCAATAAGAATTGTTATAAATAAAGCTTTTATTTTAAATTGGCTTAATTTAAATGATAAAATAACAGGACGTTCATGAGCTTAAAACTCATGACTATCATTTAAAGGGGAAAAATGAAGTTTAATAACGCACCGAAGCAAATTAAAATCATCAACACCAAAAAACTAATTACAAGATCAATTACACTACTTTTAGCCATCGGCTTAGTCAGCTGGATATCCTTAACACCAACCTATATATTACAAAGCAGTAGCAATACTAGTAGAGAAACTACCGCTACTCCATCACTAAACATCGTTGCTCCTTCGCCAAATACGTATATACCAGGCAATTTTAATCTAGTTGCCAATTTATCCAATACTAGCATTAGTTCATATAACATGTTTTGGTACGTGGACAATGGTCAATGGAATTGGATGAATAACAGTCCACTTGGACAAAACAACAAACAGACAACTATTAACGTTAGTGGCTGGACATGGCATCTACCAAGCACTTCATACACTATCGATTTTGTTGCCGTCTTAAATAGTAGCGGGCAGAGGATATATGGATCGGTCCCTATAAATGTTGGTAACGCACCAGCTACAACCACTATTCCAGCAGCTACAAGTTCCGCTGCAACAACTCCACTACCAACGTCAACCACCTCAACCGAACAACTCTATGTCAACCCAAACAATAATGCCGCTCAAACTGCCGCAAGCACAACCGATCCAACAACGAAAAGTATCATGACAAAATTAGCCGCAACTCCAACCGCAACTTGGTTTGGTAACTGGAATACTAATATTCAGTTAGATGTTAATACATTGGTTACTAATGCTTCAAAAGTAAATCAAATACCCGTATTGGTAGCTTATAACATTCCTCAGCGAGACTGTGGAGGCTATTCTAGTGGTGGCGCTACAACGCCAGCAAATTATGAAGCCTGGATTCAAAGTTTTGCTGCCGGTATCAGTAATCGTAGCGCAATAGTAATTCTTGAACCAGATGCATTAGCGCAAATGAGCTGCTTATCTTCTACCAACCAAGCTATTCGATACCAGCTACTTAATTTTGCGGTTAAAACTCTAAAAGCTAACCCAGGAACAAAGGTCTACATTGATGCCGGGAATCCAAGCTGGATCAACGCCGGTACCATGGCTTCAAGACTTCTAAAAGCGGGCGTTTCTTCAAGTAACGGTTTCAGCTTAAACGTTTCAAATTTCATCGCTACAAATATAAATATCAGCTATGGAAATCAGATTTCTTCACTTATTGGCAACAAGCACTTTGTTATTGATACCAGTCGAAATGGTAATGGTTCAAATGGACAATGGTGTAATCCGTCCGGAATGGCCCTAGGTAATATGCCTACAGCTAATACTGGCTATAGTAACGTAGACTACTATCTCTGGATTAAGACACCGGGACAGTCTGATGGCACGTGTAATGGTGGCCCCGCTGCAGGAACATGGTGGCCGGCATATGCCGAAACTTTAGCTATAAATGCTGGCTGGTAACATAAATAAGTTAAACTCCTAGCTACCCGAAAAAATAAAAAATTATACTAAAGAGACTAATAACCCTATAATATCCAAGGTGTTAGTATCTGTAGAAATAAATGATAAAACTTTTGGCGATAAACTGCTATATAAAAACCTGAATATGGACATTCAGGAAAATGAGAAAATCGGACTTATTGGTAGAAACGGCACTGGTAAGTCCACTCTATTTAATATCATCAACGGGGAAGACAAGGACTATGACGGCAAGGTTGTCATAAAAAGCGGCACTATACTAGTCAGTAGCCGACAAGAACACCACGGCCACGAAGAGAAAACAGTCTTAGAATACATTCAAGGGGACCTTCCAGAATATTCTCGTTTAGTCCATATCATAGATAACTTTCCTAAAACTATGGAAGATAATCCCCAAAAACTGCAACAATTTTCTGATGCCTTGGACCGCTTCGGTCAACTTGGTTACTATCAGGTCGAAGATGAGATTAAGCAAGCCTTTGAAAGCTATCAAATTGATTCATCAAAAATTCATCAACCATTTAGCTCACTAAGTGGTGGCGAAAGACGAATGGTCGAACTTATTAAAGTTCAACATAGTCGTGCTCATATTGCTTTAGTTGACGAGCCAACAAATCATATGGATTATGTTGCCAAATTAGAATTTATAAAATGGCTTCAGTCGGCAAAAGAAGCAATACTAGTCATAACCCATGATCGAGATGTTTTAAGTAATGTCGATCGAATAATTGAGATAAGAGATCAACATAGTTTTAGCTTTAAGGGAAATTATGAATCATACCTAAAAATTAATACCCACCAAGTAACAAGTCAGGTAAATGAATATGAGCTTACCCAACGCAGGATTGCTAATCTAGAAGAAGATGTAATAAGATTTCGTCGGCTTAAAGAAAAATCTAGAGATCCTGGAACGATCCGTCGTTTTAAATCACAAGAAAATAAGGCCCAAGAAGAATTAAAAGTCTTGCGCAATAATGTTAAGCCTTCATTTTGGATTGATCAAGAATCAGCTAACACGATGAACGATAAGCTAATATCTGCTTACGATAAACATAAGGCTCAAAATATCAGGCTCACTACCCATAAAAAATACGATAGTAAATCATATAGAGCCCTCATTAAAGTCGATCATTTAAGCTTAGGCTATAATAACAATCCATTATTTAAGGATATAAACTTTACCGTAAGGGAAGGTGAACGCATAAGATTACACGGCAGAAATGGCACCGGCAAGTCAACTATCGTTAAAGCCATAATGGCTACCAATAATAACTTAGCTATGACTTCACAATGCCTGGAAGGTACTATTGAAATTGAAAAAACAATTAGAATAGGACTCTACGAACAAGAAATTAACTCTAAGTATCTTAGTATGAC
The DNA here is from genome assembly GCA_027365445.1 of Candidatus Saccharimonadota bacterium. GTDB lineage: Bacteria > Patescibacteriota > Saccharimonadia > Saccharimonadales > UBA4665 > JAJZWH01. The sequence continues at coordinate 14,793 of DAHXNJ010000024.1, forward strand.
TTTATATGATGCGCTGGAAGCAATTTTAAGAGATAAGGGCATGCCCATCACCGAACAAAAAATCAAACAACTAATGAGTGATTATTTATTTAATCCAATGTCTGATGGACATATTGAAGTCATGCGTTTAAGTGGAGGACAAAAAGCCCGCATCCAATTAATATCTATGCTAGTAAATGATCCAGAATTATTAATCTTAGATGAACCAACTAACCATCTAGATCTACCTAGTATTGAAGAATTAGAAAACTCAATGGCCGATTATCATGGAGCAATAATATATATTTCTCACGATAGTTTCTTTTCCAAAAAAATGGGCGGTGAAACTATCGTTATTAATGCATAATCTAATTAATTTAGTGCATTCGATAAATAATAAAACTAGTATCAATACCGAAAAAAATAATGCTATCTTTTAAGAATTACTTTCAACGAAAGTTAATGCATAACCAACCTTACCGGCTCGGCCAGTACGTCCTATACGATGAACGTAGTCTTCATAGGTTTGTGGTGATGAGTAATTAATTACGTGAGTAATGTCGGAAACATCTAAACCTCTGGCTGCAACGTCTGTAGCAACTAAAACTTTAATATGATTTTCTTTAAACCTCTTTAATACTTGCTGACGTTGTGATTGAGATTTACCGCCATGTATAGAATCAGTAGAAAAACCTCTAATAGATAATTCCTTAGACAAGTTTTCTACACTATGATGCGTATCGTCGAAGACTAAAGTTTTTGCAAAAGCATCTTGTATTAAAAGATCATGTAACTTACCTATTTTTTCAGAAACAGATTTAAATGGAACTATGTTTTGTTCAACGTTAGAACTAGTTTCTCCAGTCTTAACAGAGATTTGTATTGGATTAACAGAGAAGGTATCAATAATAGCTTTTACTCTATTATCCAATGTAGCAGAGAAATAAAAACTTTGCTTTCTTTGATTTGTCTTACTTAGAATCTCTCTAATATCATTAACAAAACCCATATCCAACATTCGATCTACTTCATCTAATACAACAATATTACATTGGTCCAAAATTAAGGAACGTCGCTCCAAATGATCTTTAATTCTACCGGGAGTTCCAATAATTATTCGTGGATTAAATCTTAATTCACGCAATTGTGGACCCATAGCCATCCCACCTATTAATAAAGCACCGTCTAATCCGCTACCTTTAGCGATGTGTCGACATTGCTCTTCAATTTGTTGAGCAAGTTCACGGGTAGGAGCTAAGATTATAGCCTGAGTATTTCTTTCCATTATCAATCGATTTAATAGAGGGACAGCAAAAGCAGCAGTCTTACCGGTACCAGTATCAGCTATACCTACAATGTCTTTTCCCTCTAAACCAAGTGGTATAGCTTGATCTTGAATTGGCGAAGGCTCACTATAGCCCATTTTAATTAAGTTTCCCTTAATTAATGGATGAAGTTCTAGATCTATAAATTTATTAGTTGGCGTGAAGTCGCTTGCTGAAACGGGTTTGGCGCTTTGAATAAAACGTGATGGGTGGATGTATGCTTTTTTAGGTTGGCGTCGATTGCTAGAACGATTGCTTGAAAATTGTGGACGACCATAGCGACCATTACGTGGGCGTTGATTTTGATATTGAGACATAAAAATGAATCCTTTGATTAGTATTTGATAATCGATTGTCTACAATGAACATCGAGTCAATTACTATCTCTCATGGATCCATTAAAAACAATTATTCTACTTTAGCATAAATATTTTAATATTTCAACACCAGTTTAATAAGGACAAACTTTAGTGATGGACTTTGACTGGATCATCTTGGCATTTTGAGCCAAAGCATGAGTTTGCCAATAGGTTTTACTATTTCCTGTTTCGTATTCATCGCCTGGAAAAGCTGGGCTAGAAGGACCAATCCAAAGATCTTGAATTTCATAATTTCCTTCGTCATCTTGATTAAAAATCATAGTTAACATTCGGCTTTGTTGAGGATAACGATTTTTTGCAAACCGAGAGTAAACATCTGTTTTTAATGCCTGTGCATAGTAAATATAATCACTATCATCAGTTTTAAGTATGTCAGTAGTTCCTATCTCTCGACCCATATCTTTTTCAATTATTAACCTCGAACCTTCTAATTCAACACCATCAAGTACTTCCTTAATAAGGGTAATAATATAAGGTCTTCTGTTTAAATAATCCCCAGCGTGAGAATTTATCATATTAATATAAATTTCATATCCATTTTTTGAACTCGCTACCATAAATTTTTGCATATAATCCTATCTTTGCTTATAAGTATACGCTAATAAGCCATTCCAGCATCACATAAAGTAGTTTCTACGCTGTTAGCTTTATAAAATATTAGACAAAATAAGTACTCAATCTTATTCAGTTAACTTAATTGTTTTCATAGTAGATACTCCCCAGCATTCGAAGACAATACATCCTGCAGAGAAAGACCCCTTTTGAACCAGACAAGTGAAGTTCGCATAGCCGGCTTTCCGGCATCATCATTAAGGACGATGGACTCTTTTTGTTATACTTAGATAATGAAAGATGTGCCCAATCAACTTCGCTTAAATCCACTCTGGCAGGATGTTTATAAGTTAGTAGTATATATCTATGGCAAGATTGATGAAATAATTGATAATTTCCCAGACGAAAAATGGACTACAGCAACCAAGCTTCGCAACTCAGCCAACGACAGCTTGTTTTATATTGCTCAGTCTATAGGCAACACGAGCATTGAAGCAGCAGATTATGATTGGAGCAACTCACGAAAAAGCATATTCGCACTTCAGACAATGTATATCTTTGCGGGCAAACAAAAATTCTTAGAACTAGATCCTGACATTGTTGTGAGGATTGATAAAATACTCGAAAAGATAGACTCAGGTATTGAAGCAAGCAAAAAAGAAGTTGAGGATAAAAATAAAAAAGAGCTAGAGCCTTGGCTAGAAAAATATCGTCTTTGGAAGGAAATGCAAAACGGCCCTATCTTTTATGAGAAAAAATGATATAATATACTTATGGAGAGTTTATCTGTCATTCAGCCTAGTGAAAGTACTAAAGACGCCATAAATTGGATCGGTAATAACGATCTAAAGGCACTCGCATACATCGCTTTAGCTCATCGAGAAGAATCGACGGCACACGCTTTAGCTAAAGAGATTAATGAAGTTGTAGACCCCAATGCTTATGCTTCGGTTTCCGGCTACCCTATAAGTTATGTTAAGGGTGGATTTGCGACTTACGAATGGGGGGAAGGAGGCACACCGGGTAATAATTACAGAGCTAAATACTTCCGGGCTATCAGAGTAAGTGAAGCTTTAAGGCCTATTGGCGCACTCATCGGCTGGTCGGAGGATTATGATACGGCTCTGACTATTGCGCTGTCTACTACCTCCTCGAAGGGAAACGGCAATGCACCAATTAATACCGTCCAGATTCTAGATGGTCTACATAAAGGTATAGCGCCCACTAATATGCGGTTATCCGGATACAGCCCTAGAACAGGCTATAAATATTCCAGTGCGCATAACACCAGATTAGAAACCCTGAAAGACATAGGTTGGGTCGAAGAAAGAAGTCAGGAAAGACCCATACGAATAATTGATCCAAGGTATAAAGGTACTCATCAATTTAGATCTCTTCAGCCCGGTACTCAAAGCTTTTTTAAAACAGTAGCTTTAGCTAGCGACCTTGAGCCAGATAAAAGATGGCGGCGATCGGAGTTAGAAGAACTTGCATTGCGTTCCCGGCTTGTTGATCAAGATACCGTAGCCCCTTTCAGGGCGGCTCTGAGCAAAGCCATATCCGCTAAATGCACTAGCTTTCCCGGTGTATTCGAAAAGCAGGAGCTACAGAACCGACAGTTTGTAGTTAAAGAAAAGTTCCAGGAGATGACCCGTGATCTTGTTGAGCGCGTGGTCATGGTGGATAGCAGCCCGAAGTTCGCTAAAGTGTCATTCGATTATGCCATGAGCTGCTATCAGCCGGAAAAAATGCCGGCGGTTGCATACCGCATGGCAAAAAGGACGTTAAATAACTCTGCTCATAGAAAATCTATTGCCCCACTTCAATCTTCGGCTGAACAGCCTACAATGAGTTAATAAAGTCGAATCTAGGCTCTTTAGTTGATCGCCTGGGCGGATTCTTTGATTACGCGCTAAGTAGTCTATTGCTGTCTAAGTCAGTTACTCCATTCGTAATTTAGTTAGCCGTAAGCTTACGACTAAAATCCCGTTGCTTTAGGCATACTTTTGATGCTGCCTAATTTATCAGTTCATTGCGTAGCTCCAGGAACTTAGTGATGTCTGTTAAATGACCATCCCTAAATAAAACGCACCTTGTATGATATAATAGATGTAAGCAAGTGGTTATATAATTAACTCTCCGTTGTCATAAAACAAGTCCATTTATAAAAGACTAAGAATTTATCGCGGTAAGAATAAACTAATAAACGCAAGCGATATAATTTAAACAAGGGACATAATTAATGGCAATCAAACTATATGTAGGCGGTTTAGCTTACGGTACAAACGAAAAAGAATTAGAAGAATTCTTTGAAACTCAAGGTAAAGTAGTAAGCGCAACTATTATTAAAGACCGCGACAGTGGACAATCAAAAGGTTTTGGCTTTGTTGAGATGGAAGATCTTAAAGAAGGACAAAACGCAATTAAAGAACTAAATGGCAAAGAATTAGGCGGTCGAACACTCACCGTTAACCAAGCTCGTCCTCAAGAAGACCGACGCCCAAGAGGTGGTGGTGGTGGCGGCGGCGGAGGAAACTTTCGTCGCAGCTATTAAGCTTAAATAAGCAATACTAAAAGCTCTACAAAAAATAGTTAGCTATAATCGGCTAGCTATTTTTTAATGTTAGAATGAACTTATATGGATATCGGCCATAAAAAAACCATTTATTTTGTCCGTCATGGTCAAAGTTTAGATAATATATCTCCCGTTTACCAGTCGTCTACTACTCCTTTAAGTAAACAGGGTAAAAAACAAGCGCTGGCTATTGCCAATAGACTACAAAACGTAGAATTCGAAACCATAATATCGAGTCCATTAAATCGAGCAAGAGAAACCGCCGAGCAAATTGCTGCAAAGACCCACAAAAAGATAGAATTTTCTAACCTATTTGTTGAACGTATTAAACCTCGTGAAATAGAAGGCAAGCCCTGGAAAGATGAAAATGCAACCAAATTATGGCGGGAATGGCAGCTAACTACCTACGATGGTTCAAAACGATTCGGTGACGGGGAAAACTATAATGACATTATTAAGCGTGTTGATAATGCTCTTAGCTTTTTACTCAATAAGCCCGAATCTAAGATAGTGGTAGTAACTCACGGATACTTTCTACGATCTATAGTTGCGAGAGTACTAATAGGTAATCAACTAACCGGAACTATCTTTCAGCACTTTCAAGAAAGAGCATCAGTAGAAAATACGGCCATTACTATACTGCATTATAAAAATGATTTTGAAAAAGATTATGCTTGGCGCTTATGGACATTAAATGATCACTCCCATTTTACAGAGTAAAATCATTAATAGAATATTATTGACTAATTTTATTATTAGAAACTCTAATTATTATGAATTAAAAATAAATTGAACAGATGAGGAATGAAGTATAATGTTAAACATATCACAATTTGCTTGATTTTATAATATAAATCTCATTAAACATATTAATGGTACAGGTAGGGAATAGAGAATTACCTATAAAATCAGTCAATGAAGTTAAAGATGCTCTTGTTGGGTATGAACCTGCATCAAAAATCACCGAACTAAAAATAGAAGTTCAAGCTTTAGCAGGGTCGACGGCTTTATCTGAAGTCGAAATAGAACAAGACAATATCGGTATAATTTATACACTAGATAACAAACAATCCAAGAAGTACCAAGACGAGTCCGATAGCCAAGAAGAATCAAGTGAGTTTATAGAATTTACCGAGAGTGCTAGTGATTCACTAAAAAATATAACAGAATAAAGAATACATAACATAGCCAACTATATATTAAAGGGTATGTTATTTGATACTAACGATATAGACGAAAATATTCTTCGCAAAACTTTAAAAATAATTGCAGGCAGTAAAGAGCTAGAAGATGAGATCGTATTAGATCGATATCATCAATTAAACGTTTACCTTAGCACCGAAAACCGACAAGAATTTAAACTAAAACAAACAGAACTAATTAAACCCATTTCGTTATTAAGAACACTTCCAATGAAGTCGCCTAACACACAATTTAAACCAGCTAATGCAGCTTGCACAATTTACTCAGATGATGAAAATGAAATTAGAGAGCACGTCGAAAAATTCTTTCCCCAAAAAGGCAAGTCAGGTAACGAAGCAAAACAGATATGCAATACATGTAAAGTAAAAGAAGAATGTCTACACTATGCACTCATAAACAACATTCCACATGGTATATGGGGATCTACAAATGCAGTTAATAGAAAAAATATTC